>JAGMBN010000079.1 GCA_023129655.1 bacterium
ATCCTTTGTTGCAATACGCATATTTCAACAGCAGAAAGAGAACTTATGGGAAAGCTAAAAAAGATAGAACCCAGTAACGGCACTAATATAACTTCAGGTTTATACAAAGCACAAGAGATTATTAATGATTTTGCGCAGGATTGCATTAAAAGAATTGTGATTCTTACAGATGGGCAAGGAGGCAATCCTTTAAATATCGCTGCAAAACTCAAAAAAGAAAATGTAGTTATAGATGTAATTGGAATAGGAGGCTCGCATTCAGAGGTAAATGAACCTCTTTTAAAAAAGGTTGCTTCTGTAGTGGATGGGGTTTTAAGGTACAGGTTTATAGGTGATAGAAATAATCTGGTTGCGCACTTTACCAAAATTGCCGGCAGTTTAGTGAGGAAATAAAAAGAAACGTTATGAGCAATAATTCAAACATGAGATTTGAAGATGCATTGCTTCTTTTAGACCTTAAACCATCTTTTAGCAAAAAGAAGCTACGGGAAGCTTATAGAAAAAATGTTGCTAAATACTCTTCTACCCTGAGTGCAGCATTTACCGAGGAAGAGCGCGAAAGAGCATCAGATACTATTGGCTTTCTTAAGGAAGCAAGGGATATATGCTTAACAAGAGTAAATAAGCCAGTTATAAAGCCTGCATATCAACCAAGACCACAGCCATTGCCGCGAATGACACCTTTGCCTTCTGTTTCACCGCAGCCTGCTGCTGCATCTTCATACTATGTGAAACCAGGTAGTGGGCTTAGCAGGGTTCTGCTTATAGTTGAGAAGATTGCCTCTTTTATAGTTGGTATTTGGATAAGTATCCGTAATACAGTTTTAGGTTTTATTTATATGATCCGCTCATTGTTTTCAGGAATGCGGATAATTTTTAGAGGACTAAGCCCGGCAGTTCCAAAAGGTGTAATTATTGTTACATTAATACTTGGTATTTACGGTATAACACAGGTATTTGGAGTTGCGACACATTCTTTTAGAGCACATGCACGACAGAGGCAATCAGGCTCCTATGTTTCGCGCGCAATACCATTAATGCTTAAGAGAGAATATTCATACCTGATCCTGCGCAGCTGGCCATCTGCTAAAGTTAGAATTGGAAGAAGAAAGATAAATACTCCTTCGCGGGAAACCATTAAAGTCAAACCAGGTAAGAGAAAGATAGTGTTTGATCCTATTAATCCACAGCTAAGAAAAGTAGAAATTGTCTATGATTTTACTGGTGGAACAAAATATCAAGTCCTGGCTAATTGTGAAACAGGTAATTACCAAATTAAAAAAGTAAATTAGTGACGAGATTATTATGAAGAAAAAAATCAATATTATTCTACTGAGCATAATTGTTGTCAGCAGCACAGGCTGCGCTCATACGAGATTTTCGGCAGATGATTTCGCCAGTGGATTATGTGATCTTACTAACGTTATTATTGAAACCGCTATTTTTATCCCAGAAACTCTTTTTGATATCCTGGACGATATAGTTAATATGAAACCTGTTAAACAGCCATCAACTAAGCCCAGACAGGTTAAAAATTATGCAAATACCATTCCGCGTATTGATGGGCATATTTATTTGGAAAGAGGCCTAAAAGCATACAGGAGCTTTGATTATAAAAGTTCAAAAGATTATTTAATAAAAGCTATAGCATCCAGAGATTTAAAAAGAATAGAAGCAGGAAACGCTTGTCTCTATTTAGGCTCAATTCTATATCTTACCAGAGGTTTAGACAGAGATGTAAAAGCTATGTTTAAGAGAGCAAAAAGGCTCGGTGTTAATGAAATGCATCCATATGTATTTCCGCCCGAACTCATACGCTTATTTAAAAAAGTTGAAATGTAAAAATGCGAAAATATTGGATTATTAAAAGGTCTTAAAAAAATGATAGAAGAAGACAGCTTTAATGAGTTCCAGGAAGAAAGTGAAAAGGAATTTACAGAGCCTGAAGAAGAAACTGATTTAGAGGCAACATCTCCGCTTGAAGCTGATGATGCAGATATAAGATGGACAGAAGAGGCTAAAAAAGAAAGAGAGAAAAAGGAAGTGTCTGATGAAGAACTGGAGCAATATCTACCGCGGATATATGAAATCTACAATAAACAGAAAACAGAGACAGAAGCTTATGATGAAAATGACCCTAGTCACGAGATTATCAAGGGCAGCAGAGAGACCATGCAAAGGGCTGCCAATAGAGTTAAAAAAGGCGAAAGTGAGTCATGGGAAGAGGAAAGATTCCTGGCTGGATACCTTACGCCTCCGGATAATGTCAGGAAAATCCATGAGAGGTATGAAAAAATAAAGTTAGGGGAAGAGTTTATAGACAGGCAGGTAAAAGAAAAGAAAAAATCTCCAGAAGTAGCAGAGTTGGACAGGCTGTCGCTGCTTAGAAAGAAGGCGAGGCTAGCCACAGCATCCGGGCTTGGAGGCGTAGGCATTACCTATGATAAGCTTGGCGATATCGGGAAAAAGTTTGATGACACAATGGCTTTGGCAGGGCATGATGAATTGTGGAAATTTATAGGCGCTTCAGAATTACCTTTTGGAAATAGTGAAGATGAAGAGGAAAGTGAAGAAGAAAATAAATAATGGAAAATAATCTGCCAGAAAAAATCTTTAAAGTATATAACGAGGCAAAAAATCGCATATTGCTCTATGTAGAGGCTTCTGTCCCATCAGAACGATTTAAGCCATTAAGAAAGCTAATCTTGGATGAGCTTGGCTTGAGCGGGGCAGAAAGAAAGGTGAGGGAATTACTAAAGGAAAGGGTAGGCAAGAGCTGAATTCTGCAAAGGGGATGGTGCTTATGAGTGAAAAAGAAAGAAAATAAAAAGAATAAGCGCGGTTGGGAAGCATTAGAAATAATCCTTCAGGAACAAGGATTGACAGAACTGGAACTGGAAGAAGCAAGAAATTCTTTTTATAAAGGGATAGAAACTTTATCAAAAATGTTTTTATCGCAATATTTAGTTCAAAAAAAACTTGACATAGATGTATAATTCTGTATAGTAAGGTTATGCCAAATAAACTTAAAAGTGGATTTCCTATAAAAATTTATAATATTTCTCAAGTTGCCGAAATTCTCGGTGTTCACCGCCATAGTGTAAGATACTGGATTCAGAAAGGCTGGGTTAAGCCCAAAAAGGACTATAGAAATAATTTTGTTTTTACTCCTTCTGATGTTTTAAAAATAAAAAAGTGGAGGAAAACTCTAAAGTGAAGGTAGCAATCTATACAAGAGTTTCTACAGAGGATCAGGCAAGAGAGGGTTTCTCTCTGGAAGTGCAAAGAAATTATCTTTTGCAATACGTAAAGACCTTTAAATGGGAGGTGTTTTGCAGCATTGGGGGCAAAGAGGTTTATGAAGACGACGGATATTCTGGCTACAGTATGGATAGACCGGCTTTCCAAAAGCTCGTTTTTGATGTAAGAAATAAAAAAATTGACTTAGTAATTGTCCACAAGCAGGACAGGCTAAGCAGAAACCTCAGAGAATTGTTGTCCTTTCTTGAAGAACTTGAATCTTTAGGTATAGGCTTTAAATCTGCTACAGAGCCCTTTGATACAACCTCAAGCGCAGGAAAGCTGGCTATTCAAATGCTGGGAAGTTATGCTGAATTTGAAAGAAACAGGCTTATAGAAAGAGTTTTTCCAGGAATGATAATGGGGGTTAAGAAAGGACATTGGCAGGGTGCAAGGTACGCTCCTTATGGCTATAGATATAACAAAGAAGTCAAGAAATTAGAGGTGCATCCAGAAGAGGCAAAGATTGTCAAAGAAATCTTTTCAATGTACAGGAATGGCAAAAGCACTCCCCAGATTGCTGCGCATTATTATGAGCTTGGCACTCCTTCAAGACAAGGAGGAAGATTCTACACAAAATTTATCTCTGATATATTGAAAAACAAGGTATATATGGGTACACTAGTCTGGAATAAAAGGCATTACAATACAAAGGAAAAGACAAAGGATGGAGAGGGTAAGGGTTACAAATACGTAAGAAATGACCAGTCAAAGATAATTGAAGTTCCCAACTGCCATGAAGCAATCATTGCACAGAAGGAATTTTATGAGGTACAAAAGCTCCTTGAGAGAAACCGTAAAAATAGCGTAGTTCGATTCAAAAATAATATATATCACTTATCTGGTGTATTGAGATGCAAAGAATGTGAAAGAAGCTACCGGGGGCATATGGTAATAGTTAATCACCGCACAAAAGAAAAAAGAGCATGGTATCATTGTTCGTCCAAAGAGAGCTATTATATTAAATGCAGTAATAAATCAGTTACTGCTGACGCTATAAACAAGCAGGTATGGGGGATTATAGATACAATAAGCCAGAATATACACATTTTGGAAGAATTAGGGGACAGGATAAAGCTTTCTGCAAGCGATCCTGAACAATGCGACGTAAAACAATTAGAAGAAAAAGAAAAGCTTTTCAGCAAGAACCTTGAAAAACAGAAAGGGCTTTATGAGGTTTTCTCAGAAGATAAGATAAATTTGGGTATCTACAAGGAGAGAGCAGAACTTCTTAGGAACGAAGAAAAAAAATTAAAAAATGATATAAAAGTAATCCAGTTAAAGATCCTGGACAAGAGAAACTCTATTAATCTTACCAAAGCAACACAGGATTTTCTGTTAAGGCTTAAAAGCACCCAACAAAATAAGCAGTCAGATTATGCTATTAAAACATTTATGAGAATCATTTTTAAGAACATATATGTCTATGACCAGGAGATTGTGAAGATGGAGCTTAATCAACCATGGAAGATGTGTTATGAGGAAGGATTAAAATGGCTGAAAAAAGAGAAAACAGAGCAGAAACAGGAGAAAAAGGCAAAAAGAAGCTACGTATCCTTTTGCATACCTTCGGCTGCCAGATGAATAAACATGATTCAGAGGCTGTTCTTGGATTGTTGATGAATCATGGGTATGAAGTTACGGAGAACAGGGATGATGCGGATGTCTTTCTGATAAACACCTGTTCTGTGAGAAAGCATGCTGAAGATAAGGTGTATAGTTTGCTGGGAGAACTGACAGAACTCAAGAAAGATAAGCCTGAGTTGATTGTTGGAGTTATTGGCTGTATGGCGCAGAAAGATAAGAAAGAGATTTTTAAACGTTCCATGAATGTAGATTTTGTATGCGGCACGCATAATTTTCATAGAATACCTGAAATAATAAAAACCGCAGTTGGGCGAAAAGCCAAAATAGATTTTACAGATATGGATAAACAAGTTTTCGTGTCCCCTACTCTATCTTCCAGACAAAGCAAGAGTTCCGCATGGGTTTCTATAATGAGGGGCTGTGATAATTTTTGTTCATACTGCATTGTGCCATACGTGAGAGGTAGAGAAATTTCCAGGTCTTCAAAGGATATTATTTGGGAAGTCAAAGAACTTGCTCATGCAGGATATAAGGAAATAACTCTTCTTGGACAAAATGTTAATTCATACGGCAAGGGACTGAATGAAAACGTTGATTTATCCGACTTGCTTGAACTGGTTCATGAAATAGAGGGCATTGAACTAATACACTTTGTAACATCTCATCCAAAAGACATTTCTTTGAAACTGATTGATACTATAGCGAATCTGGCAAAAGTTAGCAGATATCTGCATTTTTCTCTTCAATCAGGCTCGGACAAGATCCTTTACCTGATGAATCGCGGTTATACATTGTCTCGTTATATGGAGATAGTTAATAGACTAAGAAAGAGGATACCTGACATTAGGCTCGGAACGGATATTATTGTGGGATTTCCCGGAGAGGA
>JAGMBN010000008.1 GCA_023129655.1 bacterium
GCCTGACGAATCCACCATGTTGCATAAGTAGAAAACTTGTAACCTCGCCTATGCTCAAATTTATCTATGGCTTTCATTAGACCTATGTTGCCTTCTTGAATCAGATCCAAAAAGGGCAAGCCTCTATTAACATACTTCTTGGCAATACTTACAACAAGACGCAGGTTTGCCTCTGCCATTTCCTTTTTTGCTGCAGAAATCCTTACTTGCTCATGCTCTATCTCTTTCACTAATTCGGACAGCTGATCAAAGGACAGCGCAGCTTCTGCTTCTAAATATCTTATTCTTCTCCGACTTTTGCTTATTTCAACTTTATCTGCGATCTCGTTAATCCCTGCTTTCATCTCCTGTATTTCTTTGAGGGAATATTTTATCTTATTAGCGGCTTCTAATATATCTGCCTGACTCAATTTAAGCTGATTTCCAGTTTTTATAATTCCTTTTTTTTCAAAATTTATTTCTTCTGTTATTTTTAACTCCTGTTCTTTTGAGAGTCCATGTTTTTTCAGTTTTCTCTTTAAATCGTGAATTTTTATATCAGCGTCTCCTATTTTATCTAGCAAAGCAGGCATGCTTTCTAATAGATCTTTGCTTTGAATGTCTATTTCATTATCAAGAATATCCTCAATTTCTGTTTCAGTCTCTTCTAGCTTTTTAATATACTTATCAACTATGATCTTTATTTGTTTAGGTGCAAATCCGCAGTTTAACACCAGCCTTTTTAATTTTCTTTCTGCATTTTCAATCTTCTTTGCCAGTTTTGCCTCCTGTTCTCTGGTAAGTAAAGCAATCTGTCCCATCTGATGCAGATATGTACGCACAGGGTCACTAACTTTTGACTTTATAGCAGCATCCAGTGTTTCTTCAGCTTCTTTTTCTTTTGAAACAACTGTAACCTTAGTCTCAGGAGCAGATAAAATCTCAATATCCATGTCTCCCAGTATCATAAGAATATCATCAATCTGTTCTGATGATACAACATTGCTGGGAAGCATCTCGTTTATCTCTTCATAGGTCAAGTGCCCTTTTTTCTTTCCTGCCTCTATTAACTTTTTTGCGCCTCTAGGGTATCTCTTTCTCTTATCCATACTTTACATTTACCTTTCTGCACTGTATTATCAATTCTTTTTGTTCCACTATCTGCTTTAGAAGACTCCTTACTTTACCTGTTTCTTTTGTTTTTTCTAAACTTGCGTTGAGTTCAGCTATCCTTTTATTTATTTTTTTCTCTTTCAACTTTGCTATTATCTGATTAATTTCTTTCTCTTTTTCAGAATGAGGAATAGTTTCCATAATGAGCCCTGTAACTATGTTCTTAAGCGCATTATTCTTCAACTGATTTAAAACATTCTTGTAAGAGAACATTTTACCAGCTATGTCTAGTTTAAACAACAAGTCTGCAATCTGTCGATAGTCATTATTCAAGAAGTCCTCCACAGCTAAATATTGACGCACTTTTTTAATAATATCTGTATCTTCCAACATAAGTTGCAGTAAGTGCTTCTCAACCTTTTCTGTTGGCAATAGACTAGTGGTTGGAGGATAAAATATTCGTTCAGATGCTTGATTCTCTATTTTACCCAGTTCATCTAATACAGACGCTTCATCCAATGACAGCCTTGCCGCCAAATACCTGATATATTCGGATTTTCTCATGGAATCTGTTATCTTGCTGATTGTAGGCAGTATGTTTCTCGCGATTTCCACCTTGCCGTCTACAGATGCTGAATCTAACTGTTTTTTCAAGATACCAATCTTATAAGTAATAATGTCAGAGGCTTCTTCCAGCATATTAAAAAACTTGTTTTTGCCATATTTATTAAGAAAGCTATCAGGATCTTCACCTACAGGCAGTCTGACAATCTTTACCATTAAACCTTGTTCAACCAGGATATCCAATCCACGTAATGTCGCATTAGTCCCGGCTGTATCCCCGTCATAGACTATAGTTGCTTTTGTAGCATATCTTAACAGTAATTTAGCCTGCTGAACTGTTAAGGATGTTCCGGAGGATGCTACAACATTTAAGAACCCTGCTTGATAAAGCGGCAAGAGATCCATATACCCTTCCACTATAACAGCATGCTTATTGTCAGCTATGTTCTTTTTCGCAATATTAAGTCCATAAAGAATATTGCTCTTATTATATAAATTTGTTTGTGGGGAATTTAGATATTTGGGAAGTGTTTTATCATCAAGCGCTCTGCCGGCGAAGCCCACGATTTTTCCCTGTGTGTTATATATCGGAAATATAATACGATTCTTAAATCTTACATACCTGTTTTTTTCGCGAGAATCATATGCAGTTATCCCTGCTTTATCTAAAAATGTCTCGGATATTTTCTCCCCTTTAGCAAATTCCAACAAGCTCTTAGGGGAGGCTGGCGCATATCCAAGTTTAAAGTCTTTAATTGTCTGACTATCAATTCCTCTGTTCTTCAAATATTCACAGGCATGTTTGCCTTCTGATCTATTTATTAGCATATTAGTGAAATAATCAGAGACCATATTGTTAACTTTATACATGCCCAGAACATCTGTATTTACTTTTTGTCTTGTAATAGAGATTCCTGCTTTATCTGCAAGTAACCCTACTGCTTCAATAAAAGGCATGTTTTCATATTTCATTACAAAGCCAAATATATTACCTCCTGCTCCACAGCCAAAGCAATGGAATATTTGCTTTTCCGGACTAACTATGAATGACGGGGTTTTTTCATGATGAAATGGACACAGCGCTTTAAAACTTCTCCCTACCTGTTTTAGGGGAATATAACTGGAAATAACTGAAACAATGTCATTCTGTTGTTGTATATTCTCAATAACTGACTCAGGAATCATTCCAGCCATAAATTTAGACTGCCTTGGTTGACGCTTTTTCTAAAAAGCTAAGTTGAGAGTCTAGCATGAGGATATGCGACCTGTCAAATTACTGACTTCCCAATCGAAGTAGAGTTGCAGAATAAAAAAGAATGACAAGCAGCAATAACCCTGCTAAACTTCATTAAGTTTACATAAACATGGAGGGATGAAAAATGGCTTTGTTTTTCTCAAAAACTAATAAGCTTCTGGAAATGCTTGAAGGATATTTGGAAAAGGTTGCTGAATGTATGGAACAGGCAAGAAAAACGCTTTTTCTATATATGGAGAAAGGGTGTTGTGATGAATTTGATGAACTTGTGACTAAAACTCATATGGCCGAATCATGCAGTGATGATCTGAGAAGAGAGATTGAAATTTCGCTGTATGAAAAAGCGTTAATACCGGAATCAAGAGGTGATATTCTTGGGCTGTTGGAGGCTGTTGACAAGATTCCAAACAGGGCTGAATCTGTTGTGTTCCAGATACAAACAGAGGCGTTGAAGATACCTGATGAGTTTAAATCAGGTCTGAAGAAGTTAATCAATATAAACTGTGATATTTTCAAAGACGTTAAGCTGGCAATTAGAGCTGTATTTAAGAATATTAAAGAGGTGAGACACATTACAAATGAGATAGATAAGAAAGAGAGCGGTTCTGATTCTATGGAAAGGGAGTTAATTAAGAAATTGTTCAGTTCAAATATTGACGTTGGAGAGAAAATTCTCCTGAAGGAATTAGTAATTGAGATCGGCAGTATATCAGACAGAGCTGAAGACGCTGCGGATCGCTTGAATATAATGGCAGTAAAGAGGCTAATTTAATGTTTCTCAGCCTTAGTTATTTAAAATTACTTGGCGGTATTTACCTCGGCTGGTCATTAGGCTCAAATGATGCTGCAAACATCTTTGGAACTGCTGTTTCCTCAGGAATGGTCAAATTCCGGACAGCAGCAGTATTTATTGCTATTTTTGTAATACTAGGTGCAATAGTTGGCGGAATGCCGGGAATGAAGACTATTGGAGGACTTACAAGTCAGAACGTAAATACAGCATTTGTTATTTCTATTGCGGCAGCAGTCGCAGTAACTTTGTTAACAATATTACAACTCCCTGTTTCTACGTCACAGGCAGTTGTAGGAGCAATACTCGGTATTGGGATCTTACAAAAACAGATTAATTTTGATGGGCTAAAAAAAGTTATAATCTGTTGGATATGTACACCAATTGGAGCTGCTATTATAGCGATTCTGCTTTATCTTGTTCTAACCTATGTGCTTAGAAGAGTAGTTATCCACTTTCTTGATTTTGACAGAATTGTGAGAATTATGCTGATACTCTCTGGAGCATATGGAGCCTATGCGCTTGGGAAGAATAGTGTTGCAAATGTGACAGGTGTTTATTATCAGGCTGGGCTGCTTACTCCATTTTTAGCTTGTTTAATAGGTGGAGCTAGTATAGTACTTGGGGCAGTTACATACAGCAAAAATGTTATGATGACAGTAGGTAAAAGTGTGATACCTTTAAATTCTTTTTGCGCTCTGGTTGTAGTGCTTTCAGAAGCTATGACAATTGATATATTTGCGCATATTGGGGTTCCTGTTTCTACATCTCAGGCTGTGATAGGAGCAGTCATGGGTGTAGGGATTGTACGAAATGTTAAGGCAGTTAATTTTAAAGCGCTTTATAGAATTTTCTCAGGATGGCTGGTTACGCCTGTTATCAGCTGCATACTTTCTTACATACTGTATAGAATATTTTATATGTAAAATATTTTCTTTGCAAAACGGTCAAAACGTTTGACAGATATTATACTTTAGAGTATTATACTTCAGAGTATAAAAGATGATGAGAAATGAAATTCATTAACAGAAAAAGAGAGCTTGGGGCATTGAATGATTGGTGGGGAGAGAAAGGATCACATCTTATAATCTTATATGGTAAGAGGCGGGTTGGAAAAACGGAACTCATCAAGCAATTTGTAATGGATAAACCTTCTGTGTATTTTTTGGCTGACAGGGTCAGTGAAAGGGATAATTTAAAGATGTTTTCTCAGACTATCGGCGGATTTTTTGGCGACAAATATATAGAAGATGCCGGTTTTAGTGAATGGTATTACTTGTTTGATTATTTAAAAAAGAAAAAGAAAAAAATAATTTTGGCAATAGATGAATTCCCATACCTTGTTGAGTCAAATAAAGCAATATCAAGCGTTTTTCAAAAAGGATGGGATGAGTACTTAAAGGATACTAATATATTTTTGATATTATCAGGCTCAAGTATTGGAATGATGGAATCGGAAACGCTCGTCTTTAAAGCCCCTCTTTATGGAAGGAGAACAGGGCAGATATTCCTGCATCCTTTAAGATTCAAAGAGGTCAAAGAATTTTTCCCCGGACATAAGTTTGATAATATCCTGAAGATACATACAGTTAGCGGCGGAACTCCTGCTTACATTCTTCACCTTGCAGAAGAAAAAACCTTTAAAAATATGCTTGTAAAGCGAATTTTTAATCCTCAAGCATATTTATACAATGAAGTAGAGTTTATTTTAAAAGAAGAATTGAGAGAGCCCAGAACATATCTCTCAATACTAAAGGCAATAGCTCTGGGCAAAAGAAAATTCGGCGAGATTGTAAATGAAACCGGATTGCAGAAGAATGTCATAATGAAGTATCTTCATGTTCTGGAAGATCTGCACTTAATCAAAAAAGAAGTGTCTGTAACTGAAAAAGCTCCTCTGCGTTCTAAAAAAGGTTTGTATCAGATACTGGATCAGTTTTTTTTATTTTGGTTTAACTATGTTTTTCCATTTAAGAGCGACCTTGAATTGGAGAGACACGACAGTGTATTTTTGAAACTGGATAAAGAATTTAATTTTCTCCTGTCTCAGAATTACGAAAAAATAGCATCTGATATTCTTCTTGACCATACAAAAGAAATATTCCCTATTCTTAAAATTGGCCGCTGGTGGGACAGGAATGAAGAAATAGACATTGTTGGACTAAATGAAGGTAAAAACAAGATTGTTTTTGGAGAGGTCAAATGGTCAAATAAAAAAGTGGGTACAGATATATATGAGAATTTAAAAAGAAAAACCGAAAAAGTAGTCTGGGGCAAAGAAAACAGAAAAGAATATTTCTGCCTATTTTCAAAAAACGGTTTTACAGATAATATGAAAAAGCTGGCAAGGAGAGAAAAAGTATATTTATTTCACAAGGATGAACTTAATCGATGGTAAAATGAAGAAGAAAATTTTAACTCTTAGATTATTTTCCTGAAATTCCTAAATTAGTTTTCTTATTCTCTCAAAAATTTTCTCTGTAGAATTGATATGAAGCTTGCCAAGTTTCCTGCTATTCAAAGACATCTGCTCCAGCTTATATTCGTTTTTAATTAAATCTAATATTTTTTCGCTTAGTGTTACTACACAGAGGTTTTTTTCTTCTATGATTATTCCAGCTCCATTATCAGAGAGAAGCTTTCCGTTGTAAAATTGATGATTACCTGCAGCATGATGATAGGGGATTAAGACAGTGGGAATACCAAATAAACTAATTTCGCTAATTGTCATAGCTCCGGCTCTTGATATTACAAGATCGGAGACTGCGTAAATATCTGCGATGTGTTCTGTAAAAGGCATTACTTCTATGTCTAAATTAGTTTTTTTATATTTGTCCAGAACCAGTTGGTAATCTTCTTGGCCTGTAATATGTATTATGTGCCAGTCTTTGAGATTTTCTCTTATATTTATAAATGTATCTGAAGAAACAATATTGATTTGGTGCGCTCCCTGACTGCCTCCAAAGACCAAGATTGTTTTTTTTGTTTTTGAAACCATATTATGCTTTTTGTCAACAGCTTCTAAAATATCATCTCTTATAGGATTGCCAACTGTTACAATCTTGCTTTTGCAGGATAGATGTTTTTTTGTCTCATCAAATGCCACGTCAACCTCTGCAGCTATATTTGCCAATAGTTTATTTGTAAAGCCTGGAATAATATTCTGTTCATGGATTAAGGTGGGGATCCTCATTAAGTATGCAGCTATAATAGGGGAGACGCTCAGATAACTACCCATGCCTACAACTAGATCCGACTTAAATTTTAATATAAGGATAAAGGATTGGATTAGACTCAGGAAAGCTTCAAACAAGCATGGAATAATACTAAACAGTTTATTCCTGTTCCATCCTCTACCAAAAATCGCAGATGTTTGAAAACCAGTTTTTATCCCGAAAGCTTTCGGGATATCTGAGGATATACGTTTTGAAATTAAAAATAATATCTCAGGGTTTTTAACTCTTTTTTTTATGTAATCTGCAATTGCCAAAGCAGGATATAGATGTCCGCCTGTTGTTCCTGCGGCAAATATGATCTTTATGCGCTTCATCGTTCCCATTCCTTACTAACATTAATTAATAGGCCAATAGCAATCATGTTAACAATTAATGAAGAGCCTCCAAAACTGATAAATGGAAGAGTGGTTCCCTTTGTTGGAAGAAGTCCTGTAACAACGCCAATGTTTATTATAACCTGATATGCAATCATTGCAGTAATGCCGATTGCCAGCAGGTGTCCGTATAAGTCTGGGGCGTGATATGCTATTATAATGCCTCTCCATATTATGTATGTATATAACATGATTATCAGCAAAGTTCCTATAAAGCCAAGTTCTTCGCCAATTATTGAGAATATAAAATCCGTGTGCGCCTCCGGCAGGTAGAATAATTTCTGAATTCCTTTGCCAAGTCCCTTTCCCCACCAGCCTCCTGATCCTAATGCGTAAAAGGATTGGATGATTTGATATCCTTTTCCCAGAGGATCCTCCCATGGGTCTAGAAAAACCATTATCCTTTTCATACGGTAAGGAAAGGTGCGAATTGCAATATAGATGGCTGGAAGCGATGCGAGAAAAAAGATTGCCAGATGCTTCATATTGGCGCCTGATATGAACATCATTGTCAAAACAATTCCTGCAATAAGCACACATGATCCAAGATCGTTTTTTATTATTAAAGCCAATACTAAACCCAATACCAGCATTGGCGGCAGGAAACCCCTTATGAATTCTTTGATATTATGCCGTTTTTTACTTAAGAAATTAGATGCGTACATAATCATAACAAGTTTCGCAAGCTCTGAAGGCTGCATACTGAAATGTCCGATCCGAATCCATCTTCTGGCTCCTCCTGCAGCTCTGCCAATGTGGGGGAAATACACCAGGATTAATAGAATAATTGTTAAAACCAAAAGAGGTTTTCCAAGTTTTTTAAGCATCTCATAGCGGATATTCATACTTGTAAACATAAATATAAGACCTATAAAAGCCAGGATTAAATGGCGGACAAGGATAGAAACCATAGCTGCTGTATTGAACACCATTATTATTCCAATACTGATTAGAACAAAGACAGCAGATAGCAGCGCAATATTCTGTTTATGCATGCTCAATTCTTGATTTTAGGACATTAACAGCGTTTTTGAAGAGATTGCCTCGTTCTATATAATTTCTAAACATATCAAAACTGCTGCATGCAGGGGAAAGTAAGATTGTATCATGCGGCTCAGCTAATGAAAATGCTTCCTCTACTGAGTCATCCATTGAATAAACGTATGTTATGGGAACCAGTTCTCCAATATCCTTTTTTATTATATCTTTAGCTTCACCCATTAGAATAAGATGTTTGACCTTATTTCTGATAGCCTGTTCCAAATAGGTGTAGCTGCTTCCTTTATGTACTCCTCCCATAATAAGAATAATCGGAGATGGACTATTTTCAATTGCTGTTTTAGCAGCGTCAACATTTGTAGACTTGGAGTCATTAATAAATGTAACATTATTTATCTTATTGACAAATTCTGTCTTATGAGGAAATCCCACGAACTTAGCTAAAGTGGTTTTTATTATCATCGGGTCAATTTTAAAGACAGATGCTACACATATAGCCGCAAGCATATTTTCCAGATTATGTGTGCTTTTTATACTTAATTCATCAAATCTGCATATCTCCTTATCCTCTGTATCGGACATCATTAAGATTTTTTCATCTTTAATGAAAGCGTTACATGTCTGAATTTTCCTGCTAAAAAAGGAAACATGCGCTTTTGTTGCATTCTCAAATTTAGACACTATGGGATCGTCATAATTCAAAATAGTGAAATTCCCGGCAGTTTGGTTCTTAAAGATCATTGATTTTGTGTGTATGTAATTTGTCATATTTTTGTATCTGTCAAGATGATCAGGTGTAATATTTAAAACCAAAGAAATAAAGGGACGAAATTTGTAAATGTTTTCCAGTTGGAAACTGCTGATCTCAGCAACAATGATGTCGGATTTTGATAAGGATTCAACTTTTTCAGACAGAGCAGTTCCTATGTTCCCCGCAACAACGGCATTATAGCTCGCTTCTTTAAGTATGTTTTTAATAAGGATAGTTGTTGTTGTTTTTCCGTTCGTACCTGTTATGGCAATGATTTTTGCAGGAGAGAACCATGACGCAAACTCTATTTCACTTACTACCTCAATGTTCTCTTCATTTGCCTTGCGAAAAAAGGAAATATCGGGAGAAATGCCAGGGCTTAGTATTATAAGATGCTTATTCTTGTAAACATTATCTGAATGTCCGCCTATTTCTACTTTAATACCTATGCTGGCAAGAATATCTTTGTTTTTTTTTACATCGTCAGACGCAGAACTGTCGCTCACAAAAACATCTGCGCCCATTTTCTTAGCCAGTTTTGCAGCAGCAAGACCGCTTTTTCCAAGACCAAGAACAGTGATAGGTTTATTTCTTATGTCCACAGTCTTCTTTTATTAAATTTTCAATATTAATTAACCTTTTGGAAACATCATTTAGCCTATATTCAATTGAGTTAAGGATCCAGAACTGAAAATGTTCCACCTTCATCTGCTTGCGTATCATCCAGATAATTTTTATTGAAACAAGCAGCAAGCCAATCTCAATTGAAAATAAAGGCGGCAGCGGAATATCAATTTCCAGCATATGCCGCATTGTATCCAAGACAAAAAGAATGACAACCGCAGAAATAAAGGATATATTAAGAATCATATCCTGCTTCGTTGAAGTCTTTGCGCCAATTGTGCCGATAACATTTTTAATCCACTCTTTTTCCTTACGAAACTGCTCCAATTCTTCCTGTAATTCTTTAACTTTAGGTGCGGTCATGTTAGTTTCCTTTGATTTTAGACAAAAAATTCAATAAATTGAGCTATCGTTAGAATCTTTATTTGCTTGTATTCTTTTATGCTTAATAAATGATGATCTCCTGAAATAATAAAATCTGCTTTCCCTGCCATTGCGCATTCTAAAAATTTATTGTCATCAGGGTCATCTTTTACAACATCTAACTGAATTTGCGGCTCTACTACTACAGCTCTCTCTGTTAAGAGTTTTGCTAATTCCCTGATATCTCTTTCCTCCTGCTTAAATTTTGGGCGAGCAATAACTTCAAAATACTCATCAAAAATATCAGGTGAAAAAAGCAATATAAACTTATCATTCTTCCACATTTCCATTATAACAGAACTTGCTTTTTTAAGAACTGCCGCAGAAACGAAGACATTGGTATCTATAACTACCTTAGTTGTTCTCACTATTTCCCAATCTTACTTGCTTAATTTCTCGCTCAATATCTCCAGCCTTGATATTCGCTTCTGTTGCATTTATTCTCATTTTCCCAAGCACCAAATCTAACCGCTGAGACCAGTTTTGCTTTATAAGAATGTCTTTGTTTTGTAGCCAACTATCAATTGCTCCTCTTATAAAACGATACTGTCTTCCAATTTTACTAGCAGGCATTTCATTTGTTTCTACAAGCCGATATATTTTTTTTGTACTAAACCCTAGATACTCCGCTACCTCTTCAATATTCATAACAGACTTTAGCATTTCTTTCACCTCCATGTTAAAAAGAATATCACATCCATATAGACATTGCAAGATTTAATTGCTATTTACTTCTATCTATTGCCTTGTATTCTTTTTAATATTCCCGAACAATATTCTTTCAGATTAGATAGAATAATCTTTTTGCCTTTTTCCCAGTCAATATAGTCAGTTGAATCATGACTACTCCAAAATTCCCTTTCTTCATCTTCATTCCTGAATTTTAATTTTTTTTCATGACGATTCATAACCCCTTTTTTCCTTACGCTTCAAATTAATTTTATCGTAAATACTCAGCGAACATCGTGTCATTGCGAACGAAGTGAAGCAATCTCGTTTTGTCATTTTTATCTTCTATATCGGACAGGTCGAGACCTGTCCCTACTTAACTATCTTTTACTGTACAGAATTTTTCAATGATTTCTTTGTATAACGTTTGAACTCAGGCAGAGGAGACCGACGCTATTTGGCGGCGGGTTCCAATTGCCTGCAGCGATTTGTTATGTGTTTTGTTTTTGCTTAAAAACATTTTTTATTTTATTAAACAAGTTTTTCTGACTATTAGCCTTTGGTATCTCCGTAGGATCAACTCCATCAATAAGTAAAGGAGAGCTTGATAATGTAAGTAGCACCTTTAATTCCTCAGTATATTGGTTGGAATCAATTTGGGGTTTAAGCTCGTTTTCAGCCTGTTCCAAACTATATGCTGTAAATACATTCTTCTTTTCCGAGAAAGTGAGGAGAGTGTTCATATAGTTTGCACACCTATCCCCAAATTCACCCATCTTTTGTGTTTCTTGTCTTATTTTAAAGTAAGAAAAAATACGTTTTTCATAATATTTATCGACTTCCTTTGCATCTTTAAAATCACTGGGTCTGATTGCTTGAATTTTTTCAAGAAACTTGTCTGCTATTTTTTTTCTTAATACACTGTCTAATTTACTGAAAATTTTATAGTCATATATAAAATAATAAAAGAAAGAAAATCCTTGTCAGCGGAATCTAGCATCCCCCAAGGCGTTACCAAATTCATGCCGCTTTCTACCATCTTAAATATTTTTTCTGCATAGAAATTTTCTCTAGACATAACGGTCTCCTGTATTTCACATTAAACTATTTATTTGTTTTACGTTATTATTCAGGGCAGGGGCAAGCCCTGCCCCTACATCAGCACATTCTTAATTCTTTGCATGGCTTCTTGAAGCCGCTTATCAGAGACTGTAAGGGAAATTCTTATATATCCTTCGCCGTGCTTTCCATAAGAGGAGCCTGCAGCAACAACAACTGAGGCTTTCTCAAAAAGCATTGTGGCAAAATCAATGGAACTTTCTCTGTTGAGTGTAGGTATCCATAAATAAAACGTTCCGTTAGGAGGAGTGTAATTCCAGCCTATTGAGTTTAAAGTGTCAACAACAAATCTACGTCTTTTTTCATAGATATCCAACATTTTATCTATGTTTTGTGTTTCTATTTCCAATGCCTTTATTCCTGCGTATTGAATAGCATTAAAAACACCTGAGTCCACATTTTCTTTAACCTTTGATATTGCTGCTATTATGTCCGGATTTCCCATAGCCATACCTATGCGCCAGCCTGTCATATTATATGGTTTTGATAAGGAGTTAAGCTCAATTCCGACATCCTTAGCGCCTTCAACAGAAAGAAAACTGAGTCTTTCCTGTCCAAACACAATCTCACTGTATGGATTATCATGGCATATTGCAATGTCATAGGTCTTTGCAAACTCAACTAGTTCTGAAAAGAATTTTTTATTGGCAACCGCTCCTGTAGGGTTATTTGGATAATTGAGATAAAAGGCTTTTGCATCCCTTGCAATATCAGATGGTATGTCTGAGAGAACCGGAAGAAAATTATTTTGTTCCAGTATTGAGATATTATGAGGTTCTCCTCCAGCCAAAAAGATGTTAGCTCTGTAAGCAGGATAACCGGGATCTGTCATGAGCACAGTATCCTGCGAGTCCACAACAGCCATAGCAAAATGATGTACGCCTTCCTTTGAGCCTATTAAAGCTATAATTTCTTTGGCAGGATCAAGTTTTACCTGATATCTTTCTCCGTACCATTTGGTTACAACTTCCCTGAATTTAAACATGCCTTTTTCTTCGTCTATAGGATAACGGTGATTTTCCGGGATATAAGCAGTCTTGCACAATTCATCAATTATAGGTTTTGGAGTTGCATCAACAGGGTCTCCAATTGCAAGGCTTATAACATCTGTCCCTTCAGCCCTTGCTTTTGCAATCTTACTGCGCAGTTCCATAAACAGATATGGAGGAATATTATCTAATCTTTTAGCTGTTTTCATAAACTAGTTCTCCTTCGTATATTATTTGAGCATCTCCTTCCAAAAAGACATCAGAAAACGCACCTTTCTTATAATGTAAATCAACTTTCAATATACCTCCTTTAACATTGACTGAAGTGGGCATTTCTTTTGCTTTACCTAATGCATAAGAAATTGCTGCAGATGCAACTGCGCCTGTTCCGCAAGCATAAGTTTCTCCTTCAACGCCTCTTTCGTAAGTTCTCATATTCAGAGAATCATCATTATTAATAGAGACAAAGTCAACATTTGTTCCCCTAGGAGAAAAATTCTTATGATAGCGTATAAGAGAACCTATAGTCATAACGTCAACACTCTCAATATTATCAAAGTACAAAATTGCATGAGGCACGCCAGTATCTATGTAATGAACAGTTTGTTCCTTTCCATTAACCTCAATTTTTATATTAAGCTTCATATCACAGGGATTACTCATTTTTAAGCGGATATTGTGGTTAATAGCTTCTGCCTCAATTATTCCCACAATTATCTCAAGTCGCATTCTTTTTGAAACCGGTTTCAGCTGCTGCGCAAACCTGGCAATACAACGCGCTCCATTGCCGCACATTTCAGCCTCAGTACCGTCAGCATTTATTATCCGCATTTTGAAATCAGCCTTTTCAGAATTTTCCAAAAGCAAAACCCCATCCGCCCCAATTCCAAACCGTCTTGAGCAAACCTGTTTTGAAAAAGCATGTGCATCTTCAATAATTTTATCCCGATTATCAGCCACAATAAAATCATTGCCTGTTGCGCACATTTTAGTAAATTTGATAATAGACATAATAGACTTTATATCAAAAAATCTTATTGAACACAATTATTGCCATTATAATTACAAGGACAAGTTTTGTTACTGATCCGCCTAATCTTCCTGCAAATGCTCCTAATCCTACTTTTGAAGCTCAAAATTATAAGTGCTGAAAGAAACTTCGGGGAAATATTGGAGCAGAATCATGCCAGGTAAAAAAATTCTTTTCAAAATTTTCTCACTCACATTTCCTTAAAAACTCCATATCTTCCCTCAATTTCTCCTGATTACTTATTCCTTCTGGTTTGCAGCAGTATCCGTTTCTGAAATCCTCCAGACTAAGATAACCTTGATATCCCTTATCTTTTAATAATTTAATTATCTCTTTCCAGTCAACCAATCCTTCATCAAGTTTGGTTAATCTGCTTCCCCAGCCTTTTTCTTTATCATAAAACCAGCCAAGATTTTTAATATGAACATGGGCTAAATAATTTCCTAAAATCTCTATAGCCATTTTCCAGTTTTCTTTCCCCTCAATTACCATACAGCCCGGATCAAAAATAGCCCCTACATAATTAGGATCAAAATTAGAGAGTATTCTGTAAATACTGTTAGCGCTGGGCACAATAGTATGATTATGTGTCTCCATTACTCCTTTTACATTATAGTCGTTAGCCATTTTTTCAATAGTTTCATAATCTCGTATTGTTTTCTTTAACAAGTCATTATAGTCTATGTCTCCTTCATAAAGAACCTCTCCTATTCTCACGCAGGGACAATTTAAAATAGAAGCGGCTTTGAATAATCTCTCTATAGTCTTAAAATCATCCATTGCCGGAAGCGAACCCAAGGAAGGAACATTCAACTTCTCCTTTTCAATAATTTCTTTAATTCTTGGAATATTATCCTCCAGATTTTTCAAGCTTATATGCCATTCTTTATCCGGATTCCATAAAGCTTTTTTATAACCTACTGTCCACTCTACACCGCTAAATCCTTCTTCTTTAACTAAGTGAGCTGCTTTTTCTGCCGGATAATCGGGTAGTATTAACGAACAAACCGAAAACTTCATAATATTTATCTCCTTTTTACAATTTGATTTCTAATCTGGTTGTATTGTATTTTTTAGATAAATCAATTATAGTTATATTATATGGAAAACAAAATAACAACCCCAAACCTGCGAGAAGAAGATAAAGATTTTGACGTTACTTTGCGGCCCGAGAGGTTTGGGGAATTTGTTGGCCAAAGTAAAATCAAGGAACATCTCCAAATTTGCATTCAAGCTGCAAAAAAGAGAAACGAAGCGCTTGACCACGTTCTTTTATACGGTCCGCCCGGACTCGGAAAAACGACACTTGCGAACATAATTGCAAAGACCATAGGCGTAAATATCAGAACCACCTCAGGCCCTGTTATTGAAAGAGCCGGTGATTTAGCCGGTGTTCTTACAAATCTGGACGATGGAGATGTTATATTCATAGACGAGGTGCATAGGCTTAGTCACGTTGTAGAAGAATACTTATATCCGGCTATGGAGAACTATAAGATAGACATTATGATTGATAAAGGACCAAGCGCAAGGTCGGTAAAACTTGATCTTCCCTCTTTTACGCTTATTGGAGCAACAACGCGAGCAGGGCTTCTTACCTCTCCTCTGAGATCCAGATTTGGCATCGTGTCCAGATTGGAGTTTTACGGACAGGAGGATCTATATGATATTATCATTCGCTCTGCAAAAATTCTTCGTGTTGAGATAACAGCTGAAGGAGCTATGGAGATTGCAAAAAGGTCACGCGGTACACCAAGAATAGGCAATAGACTCCTCAGGCGTGTAAGGGATTATGCAGAAGTAAAGGCAGACGGGAAGATTACTAATGAAGTTGCTGATAAGGCTTTAGCAATGCTGGAGGTAGATAAATACGGACTGGATGATATGGACAAAAAAATCCTTGAAACAATCATCCATAAGTTTAATGGAGGTCCTGTAGGAGCAGGAACAATTGCTGTTGCTATAGGTGAAGAGCAGGATACAATAGAAGAGATCTATGAACCATATCTCATACAGCAGGGATTTATTAAGCGTACACCAAGCGGCAGGAAAGCAACTGCGCTTGCATATAAACACCTTGGTGTTATGCCAAATAAAGAAGCTAGTCAAGAAGAACTTTTCTAATTATGAAAATAATTTTTTCTATAATTTTTCTTTTTACCTATGTTCTTGCGTATGCGGAGACGGATACTATCGCAGTATTCAAGAGACCGCCTCTGGTAAAAAAGATAGATAGGGAACTTGAGAAAATACATCCGAATGAGGCAAAAGGACCAAATGTAAAATTAACAATTATCAGCACACGGAAAGAGAGTAAGAAATATGTTGTAAACATGAGCATGAAGAATCTTAACAAGGAACAGGGATACAGGACAGTATATCTGTTAAGTTATGATAATGACGGAAGAATTGTAGATGTATCTTCCGACAGAAAGTATTTCAAGCCGTATCAGGAATATTTCAAGCAATATAAATTCACTAAATCGTCTTCTATAATCAGATGGAGGTTTTATGTTAAATAAAAATATCTTTATGGCATTAGTTGTATCGCTTATCGTTGTTGTATCAGGCGGAACTTGTTTTTCTGAGGATATATGGGCAGGAGATATGTCTAAAATAACAGTAACGGATATTGACAGCAAAACAGCAAGAATAGATATAACGCTTGATAGAGATAATGGAAGTAATATTTCGTTTGAGCAGTCAAAAACAATATCTATAGAAAGCGGTCAATTAGAACGAACCACAAAAATATATCTGGATGGAGTGAATCCGGCAAAGAAAATTGGTTTTTCTCATAAAAAAGGCAAGCTTATATCTGCGCTGAAGATATCCAAAATTTCCGGAAGCATTTCAAATCCGGGCATACAGACAACGAAGGACGGCGTTCCTGTATATTCTACGCTGATTGATATTACAACAAGCAAAATAGTAACTGCCAGTATTAGCAGCAAGGAAGAGGAGAGAAAGGTTGAGCTGACATTTACAATTACAGCGTCTAAGACACAGGATCTAAGCTTACAGATCCCCAGCGTTATTGATATAACTGCCCAGGAGTTTGACAATCCTTTATCAAAGAGTACTGATGAAAATATCAATGAGGAAATATTAGGAAAGATGCTGCCGGAGGATTTTGTTACAGCAATATTTCCATTACAGCATATTGATCCTGTCGCAGCAAAGACAATTGTCCAAAATGAACTTTCATCAAGAGGGAGAGCGCAAGTTTATCAGGATAAATCTCAATTAATAGTAACCGATACGGTTTCATACATTAGAAGCATAAAAAAGCTTATTGAGAATATTGATAAAAAAGTGCCTCAAGTGGAGATTGAAGCGCGAATATTTGAGCTTAGCTATGATAAGGAAACTGAAATAGGAATTGACTGGACTCTTACTCGTCCGCATGTAACTGCAACAATCGGACATACGCTAAACGCAGCAGTAAAAGAAACCAGAGGAACGGAACTTATAGTAAGAGGCCTTTTAGGAGACCACTACAAAAGAGATGCTCTTTTTGCAACAATAGACGCTCTTGTCAGCGAAGGCAGAGCAAAGGTAGTTGCTCGGCCAAAGGTGGTTGTTCTCAATAATCAGAAAGCGGTTATTATTTCAGGGAAGAATATCCCGTACAGAAAAGAAAAATATGACAGTACAACAGCAGGCGCACTGTATTTTATAACTGAGTTTATGCAGACAGGCATAACCCTGACTGTTACACCCCATGTTAGAAATAACGGGCTTATTGTGCTGAAGGTAAAACCAGAGGTAAAATATATTATAGGATATAAGGGCGAATATGACATGCCTATTTTCAGTACAAGGTCAACGGACACAGTTGTTAGCATGAAAAATGGCAATACTCTGGTTATAGGCGGTCTTTTTAAAGAGGACAAAAAGACCATTGAACACGGTATTCCTCTGTTAAAAGATATTCCAATACTGGGATATTTGTTTAAGCATAAAAGGGACATTAATATTAAGACAGAGGTAGTCATATGCATAACAACAACGCTGATCTAAAGAATGTAAGGGTCAGGTTTGCTCCGTCCCCAACAGGTTCCCTTCACCTTGGCAATACAAGGACAGCTATATTTAATTGGCTTTTTGCAAGGCATACTGGAGGAAAATTCATACTCCGGATAGAGGACACTGACAAAGAGCGCTCAACTCCTGAATCAGTGAATGTAATAATGGAAAGCCTGAAATGGCTTGGACTGGATTGGGATGAGGGACCTGATGCTGGAGGAGATTTTGGCCCTTATTATCAGATGCAAAGACTGGATAAATATAAAAAGTACATAGATATATTGATTAAGAGAAATATGGCTTATCCATGTTTCTGCGCTCCTGAAAGGCTTGCAGAGATGCGGCATCAGATGCAAAAGCAAAAATTGCCGCCCAGATATGACGGTAAATGTAAAAATTTGAGTAAAGAAGAAATAGAGTGTTTAACCTCGCAAGGCATAAAACATGTTTTGCGCTTTAGAGTTCCTTATACCGGCGTCACAGAATTCAATGATCTCGTTCACGGGAAAATATGTATTGATAATTCAGTTTTGGATGATTTTGTTATTGTTAAATCCAATGCCGGACCAACGTATAACTTTGCGTGTGTAGTTGACGACATTGAGATGAAAATAACTCATATTATAAGAGGAGACGATCATATCTCAAACACACCAAAACAAATTGCCATATATAAAGCGCTCTGCTGCAATTCACCTGAATTTGCGCATATTCCTTTAATTCTCGGTCATGATAAGGCAAAATTGAGCAAACGCCACGGAGCAGCTTCTCCTCTTGAATATAGAGACATGGGCTACCTTCCTCAGGTCTTGGTTAACTTTCTTACCCTTCTGGGCTGGGCGCCGGGAGATAACCGTGAAATTATGAGTGGAGATGAGCTTATAGAGAGCTTTTCAATAGAAAAAATAAATGACAGAAATGCTGTTTTTGACAGTCAGAAGCTTGATTGGATGAATGGTGTATATATAAGAAAAATGCCTCTGGAAGAACTTGTAGACATCGCTCTGGAAGAATTAAAAAAGGCAGAGCTTATAAAAGATACCGAAGAAGTTGATGTCAATAAAATTTCAAAAATAGTTGGACTAATTCAGGAAAGACTCAAAAAATTCTCAGAAATTCCTCAACTCATAAATTACTTCTTTGATAAACCGGTATATGAAGAAAAACCAGTTCGTAAGTTTTTAAAAAAGGATGGCGTCTCACAAATGCTGCAAGAGCTGTGCAAAGTAATAGAAGAAGAGGAACCATTTGATATAGAAACACTAGAAAGCGCAGTGAGAGAATTTATTGAGAAAAAAGGACTGAAGCCGGGAGATGTCATTCATCCTATAAGAGTTGCGCTCACCGGCCGCGCTGCAAGCCCACCAATATTTGATGTTATGGAAATTCTTGGAAAACAAACTTGTTTGAAAAGAATCAGAAGATTCTGCATATATTGATGAATTGACAGAGCATGTCTTTAATTGTCCACTGAGATTCGAAATTTTGCTTGCCAAGCATATTCGCTTTTTATATACTAGCTTTTTCGGGCGATTAGCTCAGTCTGGGAGAGCGCCTGCCTTACAAGCAGGATGTCACTGGTTCAAACCCAGTATCGCCCACTGGGGGCGTAGCTCAACTGGTTAGAGTACCAGATTGTCGATCTGGGTGTTGCGGGTTCGAGTCCCGTCGCTCCCGCCCGGAACCAAATTAAAAAGGATGTAAAAATGCGTAGCGACCTAATGAAAAAGGGACTCTCAAGAGCTCCTCATCGCTCTCTTTTAAAAGCCAGTGGCTACAGCGACAAAGAGCTTTCAAGACCTATCATAGGAATAGCAAATTCCTTTAATGAGATCATTCCCGGGCATATTCGTCTTGATCAAATAGTTAAAGCTGTTAAAGCAGGTGTTTATATGAGCGGTGGAACACCTATGGAGTTTGGTGTAATTGGAGTATGTGACGGCATTGCAATGAATCATGAAGGGATGAAATACTCTCTTGGATCTAGGGAACTAATTGCAGACTCAATAGAAGTTATGGCAAGAGCGCACCCTTTTGATGGTCTTGTGCTTGTTACTAATTGCGATAAGATCGTTCCGGGTATGCTTATGGCAGCGCTCAGAGTAAATATTCCCACAATTATAATAAGCGGTGGGCCGATGATGGCGGGTAAGATTGGAAAAGAGGCAATAGATCTGATAAGTGTTTTTGAAGCGGTTGGAGCTGTGGCAGGCGGTAAGATGAAAGAAAAGGAGCTCCTTGAGATAGAAGAGAGGGCATGTCCGGGATGTGGTTCCTGTTCAGGTATGTTCACTGCGAATTCAATGAACTGTCTTAGCGAAGCATTAGGTTTGGGCTTGCCGGGAAATGGTACAATACCTGCTGTTGATGCCAGAAGGATAAGACTTGCCAAAGAAGCAGGGGCGCAGATAATTGAACTCATAAAGAAGAATATTAAGCCGAGGGACATTGCAACGCTTGACGCTTTTAAGAATGCGATAGCTGTAGAAATGGCGCTTGGCAGTTCAACTAATACAGTCCTCCATCTGCCGGCTATTGCAAATGAAGCTGGAATAGAATTTGATCTTAGCCTTTTTGATAAAATAAGCAAAAAGGTGCCGAATTTATGCAGACTATCACCAGCAGGCAAATATCATCTTGAGGATCTTGATGAAGCTGGAGGAGTACATGCGGTAATGGCAGAGATCAGCAAGCTGGGAGTAATAAATAAGAAATGCTTAACAGTAACGACCAGGAAAGTTTCTAAGAATATTGCAGGATGCGAAATTCTCAATAAAGAGGTTATCCGACCAATAAGCAAGCCTTATTCTAAACAAGGTGGGATTGCAATACTAAAAGGCAATTTAGCGCCCGACGGAGCTGTTGTTAAGCAGTCTGCTGTTAGTCCTAATATGATGAAGCATTCAGGGCCTGCAAGGGTTTTTGACTCTGAAGAAGAAGCCATGAAAGATATAATGAATAAAAAAATCAGGAAGGGAGACGTTATTGTTCTTCGTTATGAAGGGCCCAAGGGCGGTCCCGGCATGAGAGAAGGGCTTTCTCCTACTGCAGCGCTTGCAGGCATTGGGCTTGCGGATAGTGTAGCTCTATTAACTGATGGAAGATTTTCAGGCGGCACGCGTGGAGCAGCTATTGGACATATATCTCCTGAAGCGGCTGAAGGCGGTCCATTGGCTATAGTAAAAAATGGTGATGCCATTGAAATAGACATACCTGCCAGAGAATTAAACATTAAGTTAACTAATGAAGAAATTAAAAGCAGATTGGATAAATGGAAGAAGCCGGAACCAAAGATAAAATCCGGGTACATGTACAGATATTCACAGATGGTATCTTCGGCAAGTTCCGGAGCAATATTTAAAAAGGGGTGATATTTTGAAACTAAGTGGCGCTAAAATACTTATAGAAAGTTTGAAGAAAGAGAAGGTAGAGGTCATATTCGGCTTCCCAGGCGGCGTGCTGCTGGATGTATATGATGAACTATACGCAACAAAAGAGATCAGGCATATTCTGGTCAGGCATGAACAGGGAGCGGCTCATGCTGCTGACGGGTATGCAAGAGCTACAGGAAAGGTTGGAGTCTGTCTTGCTACATCAGGACCCGGAGCAACTAATCTGGTAACAGGGATAGCTACTGCATATATGGATTCTATCCCTCTTGTTGCATTAACCGGACAGGTACTGACATCAATGATAGGCAATGATGCATTCCAAGAGGCTGATATTGTTGGAATAACAAGACCTATAACAAAATACAATTATCTTGTTAGAAATGTGGCTGATCTGGCTCAAACAATTAAAGAGGCTTTTTATATTGCTTCTACAGGTAAACCGGGTCCGGTTCTTATAGATCTGCCAAAGGATGTAATGGTAGGCAAGACTGATTTCTCATACCCTGAAAAAGCTGATATTAAAAGCTATAAACCTACATACATTGGAAATATCAAGCAGATTAAGAAAGCTGCGGAAGCCATTAATAAATCGGAGAAACCTGTTTTGTATATTGGCGGAGGAGTTATTGCTTCTCAGGGCGCAAATATTCTTGTAAAGGAACTTGCCGAGAAGAATGATATTCCTGTTACCGTTACTCTTATGGGTAAAGGAGGTTTTTCCGACGATCACAGATTATCTCTAAATATGCTTGGCATGCATGGTACCCAATATGCAAATCATGCTGTTATGGCTTCAGATCTTATTATTGCAGTCGGAGCAAGATTTGACGATAGGATAACCGGGAAAGTCAGTGAATTTGCCCCACACGCCTCTGTAATTCACATAGATATTGACCCTACTGCCATAGGGAAAAACATTAAGACTGGCATCCCTATAGTTGGAGATGTTAAAAAAGTTCTTGAGGAACTTATCAAATACATAAACCCAGAAACAAGGGAACAATGGAATGGTAAGATAGAAGCATGGAAAAAGAAATGTCCTCTGGCATATAAAGATAATGGCGATTGTATTAAGCCTCAGTATGTTGTGGAAAAGATAGAGGAAGTTACAAACGGAGAAGCCATTATAACAACAGAGGTTGGACAGAATCAAATGTGGGCAGCTCAATTTTTTAGATATACAAAGCCCAGAACTTTTATTTCTTCCGGCGGTCTTGGCACAATGGGTTTTGGTTTTCCTGCAGCTATTGGAGCAAAAGTTGGATGTCCGGACAGGATTGTTTTTGATATAGCTGGAGATGGTAGTTTTCAGATGAATATTCAGGAACTTGGCACAGCTGTTAAAAATAATATAAACGTTAAAGTAGCGATTTTAAATAACAGCTGTCTTGGAATGGTAAGACAGTGGCAGGAGTTGTTTTACGATAAGAAGTATTCGCACACAATTCTTGACAATAACCCTGATTTTGTAAAAATAGCTGAGGCTTATGGAGCAAAGGGTTTGAAGATTACAAGCAGAAAGGATGTTGAGGGAGCGCTTAAGGAAGCTATAAAAACTGACGCGCCTTTTGTTATAGACTTTAGGATAGCGCCTGAAGAGAATGTATTTCCTATGGTGCCTGCAGGAGCAAGTTT
>JAGMBN010000080.1 GCA_023129655.1 bacterium
TAAGTTTTCTAATCCATTGAAACATCTCAACTTAACTCAAGACTCCGTCTTAAGTCAAGTTTCCATTTTATCTGAAAAAACTGACTTTACGGATGGACTCTAATAATTCAAATTTTCAGGTAAATATTTCCATTAATTTTCCATAAAAAATAGTTTTTAATAGCAAATTATTAATTAACGTTTTCCACTTCAATTTTTGTCATCTAACTTGTTGGAAGAAATATAGATATGGATTGTAATAGACAAATTTTACAAAATATCGGGATAATATGATGGTCTTCTTTTTAAACTCATCCTGCTGTCCTTCTCTTTTTGATGGTAATATGAAAGATATTCCAAAGAGAAGGAACATAAGAAAAGCAAGAAGAAATAAAAAGAAAAAATTCATTTTTTCTTTTAGTTCCCTCTCTTTTCAAGAGAGGGTTAGGGTGAGTTAACTCATTAATAACCAATCCTGTAATCAGCTTAGGATAAAAATATGTGGATTTTTGGGGCATGACTTCACCGTTAAGAGATATTTCCTTGATCTGACTGAGCTTTGTTGGATTTAAAAATAATAGAAGCTCATAGGAACCGTTATCCACCTGAGCTATACCCTCTTCACTATAAGCGGTGTAATTTATATTCTTCTGAAGCTTCACACTCTCATCTGTAATCCCAAGTATGTTTTCAATAATTACCTTATGCAGGATTGCAACATCAAGCTCTTTCCATGCTTCAGGTATATTTTCTTCAACAAGGGGCTTTAGCCCGTTGCGTTGAAACCCCTTGTTGAAAGTCAATGCGTAAAATTCTCCTGAGGTATTACTTCTTCCCATATATAGACCAAATACGTGTTTATCCCTGTTTTTCTCCATGTATTCAAACAGATCCTTTTTGTTGGTCCGGATTACATCAAAATAGGTGGATAAATTTTGCTTGAATGTGGACTTGTCAAATTCGGGTACATCCTTTATGAGTCTGTGCGTTGGAAGAACAACAAGACCTGAATCGTCCATTTCGCATAAGTACATCATGATAAAGTTATAAGGCTCATCTCCCCTATGATTTTGATTTTTTTCAGTCATTTGCTTTTTATAATTAAGAGCCGTTTCGTACCGATGATGTCCGTCAGCAATAAAGACTTTTTTGTCCTTCATAGTGCTAATAATTGTGTGAATATCACTTTTGTCCACAATTGCCCATAGTTTATGTCTTTCTTCTTTTGTATCTGTGATATCTATAATAGGCTGTAGGGGTTCAATATCTTGAACCCTTTTTGTAGGTAAGTCGGAAGTGTATTTCTCTAGTATTTGAGAAATAAGGTAATTTGTGTCCTGATACAGCCCGAATATTTGAGAGAGGTTCGCTGAACACGCATTCATTAATTTTAACCTGTCTTCTTTGGGCGCGCTTAATGTTTTCTCATGCGGCAAAACAGTTCCTGTTTTAAAATCTTCCAGTTTCAGCAAGCATATAAAACCTGTTCTTGTTATATCCTCTCTGGCAATATTGAAGATCTGCTGATATATGTATATTGAGAGACATTGGTCTCTTCTTATAATATCAGAGTTTAACCACTGATTGAACAAATTGCGCGCAGAGCTGTATTTGTCATTTTCTTCATCAGGTTCAGGCAGTATAAGTCTAACAATATTATAAGGACTGGAATTAAGATAGTCTCTTTTTCCCTGTTCGGAGATCACGTCATATGGAGGAGAAACAACCTTTTCCATGTTCTGTGTTTTTTCTTTATTATATCTAATGCCTCTAAAAGGTTTGATAACAGCCATAGTAGATAAAGCCTACTGTATTTGGGAATAAAATTCAAGCATAAATAAATTACGGGGAGTTAAAAAGGGAAAGTGCCGAAGGGGGGAGTTGAACCCCCATGGAGTTGCCTCCACATGGTCCTGAACCATGCGTGTCTGCCAATTTCACCACTTCGGCTTCTCAATAATATGAAAAACATTATAACATTCCCTTATAAAAGTCAATAATTCGCAAAAACTAGTTTTTATCTTTACACCCTCCTGATCGCGTAGTAACATATTTATATAAAAGCAGGAATAATATGAAAAGTCTGTTCATTAGAATATATGGAGACAGTGTTCTTAGAAAAAAAGCTTCTCCTGTGTCCAAAGTGACCTCAGAAACCAAAGAGCTTGTGTCTCAAATGACAGACATTATGCATGATAACAATGGGGCTGGACTCGCAGCGCCTCAGGTTGGCATATCAAAGCGTATTATTGTAGCAGATATCGGAGAAAGTCCTCTTGCAATAATAAATCCGGAGATTATATCAAAAGAAGGCGAGGCTGTTGGAGAGGAGGGATGCTTGAGCATTCCGGGAATAACTGTGGATGTAAAAAGGGCGCAAAGGATACTTGTTGTGGGACTTAATACAGATGGAGAAACCGTAGAAGTAAAAGTTTCTAATTTAATGGCAAGGGTCTTACAGCATGAGGTTGATCACTTGAATGGAACTCTGATCATAGATTATGCGGACATACAAAAAAGACAGATGATAAAAGGCAAACTAAAGAAATTAAAGAAGAATAGTGCGAAGCTTATGCGAAATTTATGTTAAATCAGGAATTATCTTTAAAACAAACGCAAAAGTTAGTACTGACTCCCGAGATGCGCCAGTCTATACATATGCTTCAGGTGCCGCTTTTGGAATTAAAAGAAATAATAGAACAGGCACTGGTAGAAAATCCCATGCTTGAGCTGGCGAAAGAAACAGATACTATTAACGCAGAAGACAGTGTTGAAAAAAATCTTGACGTAGACATAAAAGAAGAACTGGAGCAATTCGCTAAATTTGAGCGAGATTGGCAGGAATATTACAGTCAGGCACATGAGAAGGAAGATACAGGGGAAAAGCAGAAGAAAAGGGACTATGCAGAAACTTTAATCACTAATAGTTCAGGCTTGAAAGAACATCTATTTAAGCAGCTGCATCTTGTTAAATTATCGGACGATGATTATAAAATTGGAGAAATGATCATCAATGAAATAAACGACGACGGGTATCTGCAAAGCTCAGTGAATGAGCTGGCATCTATTGTAAATGCGTCGCCAAAGAGTGTTGAAAAGATTTTAGGGATAATACAGCAATTTGACCCTGCTGGAGTTGGGGCGAGAACAATTGATGAATGTTTGCTTATTCAGATAAGATCCATGGGCAAGGAAAATGCTTATAATCAGAAAATGGTCAAGCATTACTTAAAAGATATAGGCAAAAAAAATTACAAGAATATTGCTAAGGCGCTCAAGGTTTCTGAAGATGAAGTGATCAAAGAGACCGAGTTAATATCCTCTCTTGAGCCAAAACCAGGAAGACAGTATAACCCTGTTCAGACAAAATATATTACGCCTGATGTTACTCTTAAAAAGGTGGATGAAGAGAACGAGTACACAGTTGTAATTAATAATGAAGGATTACCTGCGCTCAGGATAAATTCGTTATACAAAAAGCTGATGAAATCCTGCGGAGAAGAAAAAGCGAAGAAATTCCTGCTTGAGAAATTTAAATCGGCAATATGGCTTCTCAAAAGCATTAGACAGAGACAGACAACAATATCCAAAGTAACAAAATATATTATCAAATACCAAAGGGAATTTTTAGAAAAAGGACTATCCCGTTTAAAGCCCCTGATATTAAAGGAAGTAGCGGATGCTTTGGAAATGCATCAGTCCACTATAAGCAGAACAATTTCAAATAAATATATTCAAACTCCTCATGGACTTTTGCCTCTCAAGTATTTCTTTAGCGGCGGAGTGTCTAATTCTGCATCATCAACGTATATAAAGGCAAAGATAGGTCATCTTATTGAGAATGAAAATCACAATAAACCAATCAGTGATCAGAAAATTGCAGACAAGCTTCAAGCTTCAGGTATAGATATTGCTCGCAGAACAGTCGCTAAATACAGAGAGTCTTTGAATATTTTACCATCCGGTCTAAGAAAATCCATTCATATTGATCTCAAATAAGTCAAGCCGCAGCATGCTTGCTGTCTGATACCTGTTTGCAGGTAATTTTTCAAGCATTTTCATAATGGCGCTTTCAATATTTGGATGTATTTTGTCATTGATTTGTTTTATGGGTCTGGGCTTAAGACTCAGTTGCTTTGTCAGTATCTCTCTATCTCCGAATCCCTTGAAAGGCACCTGACCTGCTGCCATTTCATACATTGTAATCCCAAGACTGTATATATCAGTCCTGTGATCAATATCCCTCCCTTTGACTTGTTCCGGGGACATATAGCTGGGAGCTCCCTGCCTATGAGAATATGCGGTTGAACCATATGAAGCAATCCCAAAATCACTTATCTTGGCTGTCGTATTTGCAATAAGAATGTTCTTAGGCTTTATATCCTTGTGAATAATTCTCTTAGAGTGAATATATTCCAGTCCTTTTGTTATATCAATGCTAATATCTATAATGGTCTGATTATCAAACAGACGTTTTTTATTAAGAAGCTCTCTTAATGTTTGTCCATCTATATACTCCATTGTTATAAAAGGAGTATTTCTATTCTTTTGCACAGAAAAAACCTTGACAATATTAGGATGATTCAACTTCATTACAAGTTCAGCTTCTGCGTAAAATCTTTTTACAGCTTCTTTGTTTTTTGATATGTCATCGCGCATTAGTTTCACTGCAACCAGTTTATTGTCATAAAGCCGCTTTGCCTGAAACACATCACTCATGCCTCCAGAAGCAATCTTTTTAATGACTTCATATCCAGCAAGTTTCATATTACGCACCCAATATACTTTACTTAAAACAAGTTTTTATATATTATGCACAATTAAATCAAGTTACACAAGTTGCAAAATTTATTTAACTTGGATAAAAATAACATAAGAAAGGAGATCGGAAATGAGAGTCATAATCGTAAAAGACACAGAAGAAATGGGAAAGAAGGCGGCTGATTTGATTGCTGGGGAAATGAAGAAAAAAACCAGTTTTGTGCTGGGTCTTGCAACAGGCAGCACGCCTCTGCCGCTTTACAAAGAGTTCGTAAAAAGAAACAAAGCGGGGAAGATTGACTTTTCCACTGTTATAACATTTAATCTTGACGAATATGTTGGACTTGACCCGGCTCACGATCAGAGTTATAGATACTTCATGAACGAGAACCTGTTTGATCATGTAAATATACTAAAGAAAAATACTCACGTCCCCAACGGAATGGCAGAGGATATTGACGCATCCTGCAGGGAATATGAGAAAACGATAGACGAAATAGGAGGTATTGACTATCAGGTTCTTGGAATTGGCGGTAACGGACATATTGGATTCAACGAACCGGGTTCTTCTCTTGGATCTTTGACAAGAATAAAGACCTTAACTGATGAGACAATATCTGATAACGCGCGGTTCTTTGAGAAAAAAGAGGACGTTCCCACACAGGCAATAACAATGGGCATTGGAACTACAATGAAAGCAAAAAAAGTAGTGCTTCTGGCAAACGGCGCAAATAAAGCAGATACTGTTAAAGCTGCCCTTGAGGGACCAGTAACATCAATTTGTCCGGCAAGCGCACT
>JAGMBN010000081.1 GCA_023129655.1 bacterium
CAATTAAGGATATATTCTCAAAGTGGGATTTGAACGCCGTGACAATTGGCAAAGTTACAAAAGACAGGATGGTTCGTATTCGGGATAATGGCAAAATATTAGTTGAGGTGAAAGCGGATATATTAACAAAAGCTCCTATCTATGACATGCCATATAAGAAACCTGAGTATATGAAGGAATTAAACAAACTGGATCTAAACACTATCCATGAACAAGAGGATTACAATATTGTTTTGCTCAATCTTCTTGGAAGCCCATCCATTGCAAGCAAGGAGTGGGTGTATGAACAGTATGACCACATGGTACAGCTAAATACTGTTGTCTTACCCGGCTCGGACGCAGCTGTGCTTAGATTAAAGGGAACTAATAAAGCTATTGCAGCTACAACTGACTGCAATAGCCGTTACTGTTACTTAAACCCTTATAGAGGAGCTCAAATTGCAGTTGCGGAGGCAGCAAGAAACTTGGTTTGTTCCGGAGCAGAACTGGTGTCTGTTACTGATTGTCTTAATTTTGGAAATCCTAAAAAACAGGATAGATATTGGCAGTTCAAAAATTGTGTACAGGGTATCACGGATGCCTGCAAATTTTTTAATGTTTCAGTAGCAAGTGGGAATGTATCTTTTTATAATGAAAATCCATCGGGAGCGATCTATCCTACGCCTGCAATCGGCATGATAGGCATTATAGATGATATAAGTAAAGTCTGTACCCAATACTTCAAAAATGAAGATGATCTAATTATCCTTCTTGGAATTTCGCTGGAAGAATTAGGAGGAAGTGAATACCTGAAACTGGTTCACGGACTGGTTAAAGGGGATGCTCCTGAACTGGATTTAAAGATGGAAAGGGCTGTTCAGCTTACAACGCTTGAAGCAATCAGGAAGGGGCTTGTCAGCTCTGCTCATGATCTCTCGGAAGGAGGCCTTGCAGTTGGTCTGGCAGAATGCTGTATGTCAAATAAAGACAAGATGATTGGAGCTGTCATAAATAATCTAATTTTTGATATTAGAACAGACGCATTGTTGTTTGGAGAATCTCAGTCAAGAATCATACTCAGCTGCAAAGAGAAATCTCTCAATCAAATTAAGAAAATTGCTAAGAAGCATAAAACGAGTTTACAGGTAATTGGCAGCACAGGCGGAAATAGATTTAGTGTTTCAGATAATGATAACAAGTTAATAGACATACCATTGGAGAAACTACGGGACGTATGGGCTAAGGCATTGGAGAGATATATTGATAACAGTTGTTGATTATGGATTAGGCAATTTGAGAAGCGTAAGCAAGGCTGTAGAGAAGTTAGGTGCAGAAGTAGAAGTTACTGATAGTCCTGAGAAAATAGAAAAAGCAGATGGTATAATACTTCCCGGTGTAGGCGCATTTCATATTGGCATGCAAAATCTCAAGAGATTAAATCTTCTGCCTGTTCTCTCTGAAGCAATATCAAAAGGAACACCTTTTTTGGGTATTTGTCTGGGATTTCAGATATTATTCACTCAAAGTGAAGAGCATGGGATTTGTAATGGTATGGACATAATTAAGGGGAAAGTAAAGAGATTTACTCATGAGCTAAAAATACCTCATATGGGCTGGAATCAGGTCAAAAGGCAAAAGGCAAAGGGCAAAATTTTTAACGGGGTTTCTGATAATTCCTATTTTTATTTTGTGCATTCGTATTATGCTGAACCTGAAGACAAGAACGTTATAATAGCTGCAACAGAATACGGACACGAATTTACATCAGCTGTAAATAAAGATAATGTCTGGGGAGTACAGTTTCATCCTGAGAAGAGTTCGGAATTAGGACTTAAAATTTTAGGAAATTTTTTATCATTATGTTAGCAAAAAGAATAATTCCATGCCTGGATGTAAAGGACGGAAGAGTTGTTAAGGGGATAAATTTTTTGAATCTTGTGGATGCAGGAGACCCTGTAGAAGTAGCCTCAATTTATTCCAGAGAAAATGCGGATGAGATAGTTTTTTTGGACATTACTGCAAGCGTTGAAAAACGCAGTACAATTCTGGATGTAGTAAAAAAAACCGCAGAACAGGTTTTTATTCCTCTCACAGTGGGAGGAGGGATCAGAAGCATAGAGGACATAAGGCTGCTGCTTAAATCAGGAGCGGACAAGGCATCACTGAACACAGCAGCTGTAGAGAATAAAGATTTGATTAGAGAAGCGTCTGAACAATTTGGCAGTCAGTGTATTGTTGTGGCGATAGATGCTAAGAGAAGGCACAAAGGCACAAAGGCACAAAGGGAAAACCCAGAGTGGGAGGTTTATATTTACGGTGGAAGGAAGCCTATTGGACTGGATGTAATAGAATGGGCAGAAGAAGTTAAAGAACTGGGCGCAGGGGAGATTCTGCTTACCAGTATGGATTCTGACGGCACAAAGGATGGGTATGACATAGAGCTGACCAGAGCAGTTTCAGAGGCAGTGAATATCCCTGTAATCGCTTCCGGCGGAGCAGGCACTCCCGAGCATCTTTGTCAGGCTTTAACAGAGGGGAAAGCCGATGCTGTTCTTGCAGCGTCTATTTTTCATTACAGTGAATATTCAATTCAAGAAGTAAAAAAATATTTGAAAGAAAGAGGTATAGCGGTCAGGATAAAAGGAAGATTATGTGCGGAATTATAGGATATATCGGCCATCGTAAAGCAGTTCCAATAGTACTTGAAGGTTTAAAGAAACTGGAGTATCGCGGTTATGATTCATCAGGTATTGCTGTTTTAGAGGATGGCGCTCTAAAAAGATTTCGAGCAGAAGGAAAGATTCGCAAGTTAGAAGAAAAGATTCACAAAGAGAATTTATCAGGAAATATAGCATTAGGTCATACCAGATGGGCAACTCATGGAAGGCCATCTGAAGAGAATGCTCATCCCCACACTGATTGCAGTAAACGTCTGGTAGTAGTTCATAATGGAATCATAGAAAATTATCTTGCGCTTAAAACGCAGCTAATCTCAGAAGGGCACAGGTTTGAATCTGAAACTGATACAGAGGTAATAGCGCACTTAATAGAGGACAACGTAAGCAAAGGACTGCTTGAAGCGTTGAGAACGGTCTTGGGAGAGATAAATGGCTCTTATGCATTGGCTGTAATTAGCGAAGATGAGCCTGATAAGATAATAGTTGCTCGTTCTAAGAGTCCTTTAATTATTGGTCTGGGAAAAGATGAAAACTTTGTAGGTTCAGATGTTCCTGCTTTTTTGAATTATTCCAGGCAGGTAGTATATCTGGAGGATGGAGAAGTGGGGGTGCTGACAAAGAATGAGGTAAAGGTTTATAAAGGAGAAGTTGAGAGAAAATTTAGAAGCGTATCAATAAAGTGGGATAGCGCTATGTCAGAAAAAACAGGTTTTGACCACTTTATGTTAAAAGAAATATGTGAGCAGCCTAGAGCAATAGAGGAAACAATAAGAGGAAGAGCGGAAATAGATACAGGCAGAATATATTTAGAAGAATTTAAACAAAAACATGTTTTAATTGAGAAACTGGAAAGGCTTGTTATTACTGCCTGCGGTACTTCATGGCATGCTGGTCTGGTAGGCAAATATTTAATTGAGGATATAGCGCGTATTCCGGTTGAGGTTGATTATGCAGCTGAATTTAGATATAGAAACCCGATCATTGATCCCGGGACAGTATTATTAGCTATCAGTCAATCAGGTGAAACTGCAGATACTCTGGCAGCTATAGAAGAGGCGCGGAAGAGCAGGTGTCCTGTAGTTTCTATTTGTAATGTTGTTGGAAGTTCTATTTCCAGAGAGTCTGATGTGGTTTTGTATACTCATGCCGGACCGGAAATAGGAGTTGCCTCTACTAAGGCTTTTACCACACAATTGGTAATGCTCTATTTATTGGCTATTAATATTGCACAAACAAAAGGATTTTTAAAACAGGCCGAGAGCATAGAACTAGTTCAAAATCTAAGACTCTTAGTCAAAAAAGCGGACGAATTGATTGATAAAAAAGAAGAAATACAAAGGATTGCCCGTAAGTATTATCAGAACCGGAATTTTTTATATTTGGGACGCGGCAAGGGCTTTCCTGTTGCGCTTGAGGGAGCTCTTAAATTAAAGGAAGTTTCGTATATCCATGCTGAAGGTTATCCTGCAGCTGAGATGAAGCATGGTCCCATCGCACTGATAGACAAGAATATGCCGGTGGTAGTCTTGGCTCTCAAGGGACGCCGTTACGAGAAAATGCTTGGCAATATTGAGGAGATAAAATCAAGAGGTGGGAGGGTTATAGTATTAACAGATGAAGAATCTCCCGAAATTAGGAAAATGGCAGATGATTTGATAGTAATACCTCATACTTCTATTCCACTATCGCCTATTTTAGCAGTTATACCGCTTCAATTATTGGCATATTATATAGCAGTATTAAAAGGTTGTGATGTTGATCAACCCCGTAATTTAGCTAAAAGTGTAACAGTTGAGTAAAAGAGAAGCCAGGAGAACTTAAGGATTGCAGATAACAGGTATAACGCTTAATATGCGCAAACAAATAAGGAGATTGTATTATGCCAAAAAGGACTGATATTCATAAGATTTTAATTATAGGTTCAGGTCCTATAATCATAGGTCAGGCATGTGAGTTTGACTATTCAGGCACTCAGGCATGTAAGGCGCTCAAGGAGGAAGGGTATGAAGTGGTGCTTGTGAATTCTAACCCAGCTACTATTATGACAGACCCTGATACGGCTGATAAAACATACATAGAGCCTCTTACTGCGGAAAGTATTGAAGAAATTATCAAGAAGGAAAAGCCTGACGCGCTTCTTCCTAACTTGGGAGGGCAGACAGGACTCAATCTTGCGTCCGCTCTTTACAGTGCTGGAGTGTTAAAGAGATATGGGGTTGAGGTTATTGGTGTTAAAGCGGATGCTATTGAGCGCGGAGAAGACAGGGTTGCGTTTAAGAAAGAAATGAACAAACTTGGAATATCTCTTCCCAAATCCGAACCGTGTTATTCAGTGGAGGAAGCTGAGAAAATAGCGGAGAAGCTTGGATATCCTGTTGTACTACGTCCCGCTTATACGTTAGGCGGAACAGGCGGAGGGATTGCTTATAATGTAGAAGAACTGAAAACTATTGTAACAAGAGGCCTTGCGGCAAGTATTGTGAATCAGGTTCTGGTTGAGGAATCTGTTTTGGGATGGGAGGAACTGGAGCTTGAGGTTGTAAGGGATCAGAAAAATCAGAAGATCACAGTCTGTTTTATTGAAAATATTGACGCCATGGGCGTACACACAGGAGACAGCTTCTGCTCCGCTCCTATGCTCACAGTTCCGAAGGCGCTACAGAAACGAATGCAGGATATTTCTTATAAGATTGTTGATGCTATTGGCGTTGTAGGCGGCACAAATGTTCAGCTTGCGCATAATCTTAAGGATGACAGGCTGGTAGTGATAGAGATTAATCCCCGAACGTCGCGTTCATCCGCTCTTGCCTCTAAAGCGACCGGATTTCCAATAGCCCGTATCTCTACAAA
>JAGMBN010000082.1 GCA_023129655.1 bacterium
ATTGCTTAAAACCTCAATAAATTTAATTTCTGGATTACCCGATCAAGTCGGGCAATAACATTTTTGGGTTGGAGAATGTAAAGAATGCATGGATAATATTTAATTTAGCTTACCCACACTCCATGAATGTTGCAAAATATTCTTGCTTTTAATCCTTCAGCGTTCATATTACAGAATTCAGCAACCGATTCATCATCGTGCTTCAATCTTTTTCCAGCAACAACATCATCACCCTTTATAAGCTGTATCAATTCTATGTAATGTTTTTCTTCCATTGGATGAGGAATAGAGCCGACCTTTACACGAATACCGCCTTCAAATGACTCTATTACAGGAACATGTTTCTCTTTGCCTTCCTGCTCAGCGGTTTTTTCTTTAAGAAGATTCATTGGCTGTCCACAGCATACAAGCTCTCCAGCGTGCGCTTCCAGAACAGATACAACATTTCCGCAAATATCGCATTTATAGATTGCATTTTGTTTTGCCATTCTTTAGCCCTCCAGTTTTTTTATTAATAATTCTTATTCAACAGTTCAAAGTATGCTTTTGGATGTTTACATACAGGACATTCCTCATGCGCTTCAGTCCCTTCATGAATATGCCCACAGTTTCTGCATTTCCAATATTCTTTGCCGTCTTTTTTGAAGACTTTTCCCTCTTCAAGATTCTTTAATAGCTTTTTATAACGTTCTTCATGCTTTTTTTCTACTCTTCCAATACTATCAAACATCTCGGCTATTTCGTCAAATCCTTCTTCTCTCGCTTCTTTTGCCATTCCGGGATACATGCTTGTCCATTCAAAATTTTCTCCTACTGCTGCTGCCATTAAATTCTCAGAAGTATTTCCTATGCCATCCAGTTTCTTGAAATGCAATTTTGCATGTTCTTTTTCATTATCAGCAGTTTCAAGAAATATCGCGGCTATTTGTTCATACCCTTCTTTTTTTGCCTTTGACGCAAAATAGGTATATTTATTTCTTGCCTGCGATTCCCCTGCAAATGCCTCCAATAGATTTTTTTCAGTCTTTGTTCCTTTTATTGACTTACCCATAATTAACCTCCATTTTTATCTTTGTTGTAATTAGGTGTTTTTAAAAACAAAGATGCAATTCCTCCCCCACACAAAGCTAATATTCCTGCGGCAATAAATGCGGCTGTATAACTTCCTGTTGCATCATAAACCACTCCTCCAAGCCAGGGCCCGGCAAAACAACCAGCTCCATAACCTATGAATACTAACCCGTAGTTAGTTCCAAAGTCTTTTGTTCCAAAAAAATCTCCTGTAGCTGCTGGATACACAGCCAGAAAACCTCCAAAGCAGAACCCGACAATTCCTGCCGCCGTATAAAGCGCAAAAAGTATCGTCATATATGGTAAGAGAATCATCCCCAGCGCCATAAGAAAAAAAAGGATGCCTAAAGTGTTCGTTCTTCCGATTTTATCAGAAAGAGCGCCAAAAACTATTCTGCCCAAGCCATTGGCGATAGCCAATACAGTTATGGTAAAGGCTGCCTGTATTGGTGTGTAACCTGTATCATTGGCAAACGCATTTATATGTCCAATCGCCATCATACCCACCACCATTGCTATAAAGTATAAAATAAACATTAACTTAAATGTTGTTGTTTTTAACATTTGCCCTGGAGAAAAATCATTGGAGCTAACTTTAAGCCCGTCTCTTTTTTGCGCTGCCCATCCCGGCGGTTTCCAATCCTGTGACGGATTTTTTAAAAACTGTGCTGCTCCTATAATAATTACTCCGAACCCGGCTCCATAGATAAGCATAGTCATTCTCCAGCCATAAATTTGAATAAACCGCGCTGCCAAAGGCGCGAGAAATGCCGCACCAAAACCAAATCCGAAAATAACTATACCTGTAACTAACCCTCTCTTATCCGGAAACCACTTTACTCCCGTAGATATAGCAGGCAGATAGCCAAGTCCTGTGCCAATACCTGCTAACACGCCATAGCTAAGATATAACCACCAAATGGATTTCGTGAAATATGCCAAAACCCAGCCCAAACACACAAAAATTCCGCCGGCGCTGGCAGTAAGCCGTGGTCCGTATCTTTTTTCTAATATGCCTCCAACCACCATAAAAATAGAAAATACCAGCAGTAATATTGACACCGCTAAAGACGTTTCCCCTCTGCCCCAGCCGAATTCTTCGGCAATGGGCATAAGAAATACTCCCCATGCATAGGCTACGCCAAGACACATAATTATCAACACTCCGCCTAATACAACAAACCAGCGATGTTTCAGTTTTTCTTTAGGTCTTTTCATTGCTCCTTTATATATGTTGGCGCTGTTTTGGGTGCCCTGCCTCCTTTAATCTTATGATAATAGGCATAAGTCATTGGTTCCCCGTCTTTAGTTACTTCGGCTTCTGCGACTTTGCCAATAAAAATAGTATGCGTTCCTACATCAATATTGTTGGTCACTTTACACTCTAAATAACCCAAGCAGTTTTGAATAACCACAGGCGCTCCTGTTATCCCCAGTTTATAATCTATACCTTTAAATTTTTCCACTTCTCTGCCGGATTTAAAACCAAAGCGCCCGATAAATTCCATTGGCGCCTCACGTTCTAAAATTGATACAGTAAAAATTTTGCTTTCCTGAATGAACCGATGAGTTAAATTCTCTTTGTTAATACATACACTAATCTGAGGAGGCTCTGCAGTTACTTGAAAAACAGTATTAGCAATTTGTCCGTTAAGTGCGTCATCTTTTTTAGAGCTTACTACATACATTCCGTAACTTAATTTAAATAATGCTTTAGTGTTCATTTTATAAATGATACCAATATGGTGCCTTTTATCAAGTCATTTTCAATCACGCCGTTCATATTCTTGGACGTTTGCTTGCTTTCCCCGACAGCTGAAGCTGTCGGTTGTCTTCTCCACCGCAACCGCCTGCTTTAGCTGGCGGCTATGATGCTTCTTTTTTGTTTGTATAAGTTGTATGCAAAAGATGATGGGATTTTTCTCCGAGTGGTTTTTTGAGAAATTCTTCGTAGATCTGCTTTATTGCAGGATTTTCGTGAGATTTTCTGAATTTTCTGCCTTCGTCTTCTTTGTATATTGCGTTTATTCTTGCCTGTCGGACTGCGTCAGTTGTCATTCTTGGCTGTCCGCCTCCGCCGATACAGCCTCCGGGACACGCCATAATCTCTATGAAATGATAGGATTTTTTGCCGCTTTTTATTGATTCTATTAGTTTCTTTGCGTTCCCAAGACCATGAGCAACAGCAACATTTAATGTAACATCTTCAAGAAATCTCCAATCTTCAGTTGTGCCTTCTATCTTGAGAGATGCTTCCTTTACTCCTTCCAATCCCTCAATGGGCGCAACGCGTAATCCTTTGAACGGCAGTTCTTTTCCTGTAACAATTTCATACGCTGTCCTGAGAGCAGCTTCCATAACTCCTCCTGTATTTGCGAATATATCCGCAGCTCCTGTTGATATGCCAAGAGGCGCATCCATTTCCTCATCAGGAAGATTCACAAAGTCTATGCCTGCCTGCTTAATGAACTTGCCTAATTCTCTTGTTGTCAGCACATAATCAACGTCCTTAACTCCGCTGTCGTTCATCTCCTCACGATCGCACTCAAATTTCTTAGCAGTGCACGGCATTATAGATACTACAACTATATCCTCTTTTTTCTTATTGATATTGTCAGCATAATATGTTTTCGCAACAGCTCCGAACATCTGCTGAGGAGATTTACAGGTAGATACATTGGGAATTAGTTCCGGATAAAAATACTCCATGTAATTTATCCATCCTGGTGAGCATGAGGTGGTCATTGGCAAAGCCACATTTTTATCTTTATTAACCAGCGCCTTCTTCAATCTCGTAAGAAGCTCTGTGCCCTCTTCCATAATAGTCAAATCAGCTGTAAAGTTAGTGTCAAATACCTTATCAAACCCAAGCCTTCTGAGAGCAGCAGTCATTTTGCCTTTAATCAAGGTACCCGGCTCTAAATCAAAGCATTCTCCCAGAGCAGCACGGATTGCAGGAGCAGTCTGAACAACCACAAACTTATTCGGATCATCAATAGCCTCCCATACCCTGTCAATGTCGTCTTTTTCACTTATTGCTCCAACAGGACAAACCGCAGCGCATTGTCCGCATTGAACACAAACAGCCTCGGCAAGCGTGTCAAATTGTCCCGGAGCGATGATCGTATCAAATCCGCGCGCTCTTGGAGCTAATGTATCTACTCCCTGAACATCCTGACATACACTGACACATCTTCTGCAAAGAATGCATTTATTAGGATCTCTGACAATGCCGGGAGTGCTTTCGTCCAGAGGCATTCTCTCTCTTACGGACTGAAATCTGACTTCCTTAATGCCGTATTCATCTGTCAGTTTCTGAAGTTCGCAGCTCTGATTGCGATCACAAGTATTGCATTCCCACGGATGGTCGCTTAAAAGCAGTTCCAATATCATCTTTCTGGCATCACGCACTTTTTTGGTGTTAGTGTGGATCTTCATACCTTCGGAAACCTTTGTTACACATGAGGGCTGAAGCGCTTTAGCCCCTTCTACTTCCACAACACACATTCTGCATGAGCCGGGGCTCTGAAGATTCTCCAGATAACATAAAGTAGGTATCTTTATTCCGATCTTCTTAGCAGCATCAAGAATCGTTGTGTCTTCTTCCACCTTTATTTGGGTGTTATTTACTGTAATATTCATCATTTTTCTTGTCTCCTTATTTACGCGTAGGGGCACGGCGCGCCGTGCCCCTACAATGAGTTACAGGTTCATGCTTTTTGTCAGGATTTACTCCCTGAACAAGTTCCTTTCCAAAATACTTCAAAGCAGAAAGAACAGGCGAAGCAACAGACTGTCCCATAGGACAAAAAGCCGTAAGGTTAAGTTTCTCAGCAAGCTCTTTTATAATTTCAAGCTCGTCAAAATAGGCTTCCTGTTTTTTCAGACGCTTGAAAGCGTTGTACATCTGTTTTGTACCAATTCTGCATACGGAACATTTTCCGCATGATTCATGAACAAAGAATTTCATGCAGCAAGTCAAGAAATCCGCAATTGAAACTGTCTCGTTCATAATCAATATCGCGCCGGAACCCAAATTATGTCCCAGTTTCTGGAGCGATTGATATTCAAGCGGCGCGTCCAGAAGCTCTGACGGGATAATGTCTCCGGCTGTTCCACCTATTTGAGCCATTTTAAATTTTCCGGAAGACATGCCTCCTGCATAATCATAAATAATCTCTCTCAGAGTGATTCCCATAGGAACTTCAATCAAGCCGGGACGTTTTATATGCCCCAATATGGTATAGACTTTAGTCCCCGGAGTGCTTTCAGTGCCAAATTTTTTAAACCAGTCAGATCCGTTTAATATGATAGGAGCTATATTGGCAAAGGTTTCAACATTATTTACGTTTGTCGG
>JAGMBN010000083.1 GCA_023129655.1 bacterium
TTTCCTGAAGGAGAAGATATACGGATTATAGAGGCTGCATCAATCATAAAATCTGAAGAGATATGCATTCCTATCCTTTTGGGAGAGAAAGAGTCAATAGATAAAGCAGCATCTGAAACAGGTTTAAATATAGATGGAATACAGATCATAAATCCGCAGGAATCCTCGTATCTGGATGAATTCGCAGAGAAATATAGTTCATTGCGAGAAAACATCAGCCTTAATATGGCTAAAAGAATAATGAGACGAAGTCTCTATTTTGGCGCAATGATGGTATCTCAAGATATTGCCGATGGTATGGTTGGCGGTATAGCAAGTACGACAGCCTCTGTAATTCAGGCAGGGGCAATGTGCATAGGATTTGAACAGGGTATTTCAACTCCATCAAGCTTCTTTATAATGGTAATCCCTGAATTTTTGGGAGAGAGGGATAAGGTTTTAATTTATGCTGATGCAGCTGTTACAATCTCTCCGTCAGCTCCACAGCTCGCTGAAATAGCAATAACCACAGCCATGAATGCTAAAAAACTTCTTGGAATCGAGCCAAAAGTAGCAATGCTGTCTTTTTCAACTAAAGGCAGTGCTTCACACTCAGACGTTGATAAAGTAGTTGAAGCTGTAAAAATTGCGAGACAAAAAGAACCTGCTTTGAATATTGACGGAGAATTGCAGGTAGACTCAGCGCTTGTGCCGAAAGTTGCAGAAAAAAAGGTGAAGGAAAGCAATGTTGCAGGGAAAGCAAACGTATTAATATTTCCTGATCTGGACGCAGCAAATATAGCATATAAGCTAACTCAGTACATCGGCAATGCCAAAGCCTATGGTCCGATACTCCAAGGCTTTAAGAAGCCAATAAATGATCTATCAAGAGGCGCAAGCGTTCAGGATGTTGTTGGGGTTAGCGCTATAACAGCGGCAAGGACTTAAACTCACCCTGACCCTCTCTTGGGAAGAGAGGGAAAAGGTTTCCCCTTCTCTAGAGAAGGGGCTAGGGGGATGAGTTTAGAGTTAAAAAGAAAAGAAAGGGGGAAATATGAAGGTATTAGTTGTTAATTGTGGAAGTTCTTCAATAAAATACAGTCTTTTTGATATGAGTAATGAACAGGAACTTGCGAGGGGACTTGTTGATAGAATCGGAGAAGAAGTATCTGCTTTTACCCAAAAGTCAGAAAAAAACAATATTAAGCTGTGTCAAAAGGTCAATGACCATAAAGAAGCATTCGCTCTGTTTACAAAGCATCTGCTTGATTCCAAAACAGATGTCCTTGTGAATATTGACGAGATTGAAGCGGTTGGGCACAGAGTTGTTCACGGAGGAGAGAAGTTCTATGAGTCCGCTTTAATAGATGAAAAAGCCATTAAAATAATAGAAAGATATTCTTCCTTAGCTCCTCTTCATAATCCGCCTAATCTTGTAGGCATAAGAGAAGCAATGAATTACTTTCCGAATAGCAAACATATAGCTGTGTTTGATACTTCATTCCATCACACAATACCTCAGGTCGCCTATATGTACGCACTTCCATACTACTGGTACGAAAAATACGGCATCCGAAGATATGGATTTCATGGAACTTCTCACAGATATGTAGCTATCAGAGCTTCGGAATTACTCAATAAACCTATTAACAAAGTAAACTTGATAACCTGCCACCTCGGAAATGGATGCAGTATGGCGGCAATAAAGAACGGGCAATCAATTGATACGAGCATGGGGCTCACGCCTCTTGAAGGACTTATTATGGGTACGCGCTGCGGAGATATAGACCCGGCTATACTTTTCTTCCTTGCAGAAAAGGAAAATGTAGGTCTTAAAGAGATTGACAAACTACTCAATAAAAAGAGTGGGCTTCTGGGAGTATCAGAGCTCAGTAATGATGTGCGAACACTGCTTGAAAATGCAGATAAAGGCAATAAAAAAGCCCGTCTTGCTCTTGATATGTTTGCGTACAGGATAAAAAAATATATCGGCGCGTATACAGCTGTTCTTAACGGAGTAGACGCCATAGTGCTTACAGGAGGCGTTGGAGATAAGGCAAAACCTGTTAGAAAAAATATATGTCAGGATCTTGAATATCTTGGAATTGAGCTTGATGAGTCCAAAAATAACGATTGTTTTGAACAGGAAGCGGTTATCAGTAAAGATTCTTCAAAAATAAAGCTTCTTGTTATTCCTACCAATGAAGAACTTATGATCGCAAGAGACAGCATAAAAATAGCAAGCTAATAAAAAGGAGACCAGTAATATGAAACTTTGCATTTTTGAAGATGACATGTTTGAGAATTTCTATCCGATAACATTAACAAGGTCAAGCTTTGACCTAAGATGCGGGCACACTCTTTTGTATGAGAAGATACTGAGAGCTTTTCCTGATATGGAAACATGTTTCTTTGTCAGGGATTGGATCGCACCGACATTTGCAAAAAGAGTTGAAGGAAAGTCAGTAAATGACCTGTCTGCGCTAAACGATGATGTATTGATAATTAACGGCCGCACTCTTTTCATAGACGCAGATATTCAGGCTGAGGGAGATGAAGAGATAGGAGTTATTGAGGATACACTCGTTTATGCAAGAGTGAAAAAAGAGACTTTAGATAAATGCATGGCGGATTCATTTGAAGCTGTTTTGGAGAATATAAAACAAGCTCTGCAAAAAAAAGAAGTGTCTGTTACTTTAATTAGTTATTTATGGGAATTGATTCATAATAACAGCAAGGCTATTGAAGATGATTTTAATAAACTTCCTCAAAAGGGCATATTCGGCAGCATGGCAGAAGGCGCGATTATTTATGGAGACAGGAGCAAGGTGCATATTGGTAAAGGCTCAGAGATTCAGCCTCATACTATAATAGAAACTGCAGGAGGCCCTGTAATAATAGATGAGGATGTTACAGTAACTCCTTTTACAAGAATTGAAGGACCGTGTTCAATAGGAAAGGGTTCAACACTTTTTGGAACAAAGCTAAGGGAAGGCTCTTCAATAGGACCTGTTTGCAGAGTTGGCGGAGAGATTGAAGAGAGCATAATTCACGGCTACAGCAACAAATATCATGACGGATTTCTTGGCCATGCATATGTTGGCGAATGGGTTAATCTTGGCGCGTTAACAACAAACAGCGACTTGAAAAATGATTACGGCTCAGTTCAGGTTTACATAAAAGGACAGCTCTTTGATACAAATGACACTAAGGTTGGATGTTTTATTGGAGATTATACTAAAACAAGTATAGGGATATTGCTAAATACAGGAACATCTATCGGGGTTTTATGCATACTTGTCGCGAGCGGCGGAGTGCTGCCAAAATATATCCCCTCTCTTGCATGGTACTATAAAGGAAAGATTGCCAAGGGGTACGGTCTGGAAACAATGCTTGGAACTGTAAAAACGTCAATGAACAGGCGCAAGAAGGAATTGACAGAAGAGGATATTGAACTTTTAAGATATATTAAGAAAGTCACACAAGATGAAAGAAACACAATAGTTAGAAAAGCAAGAAAGGAAAATAATTAGGAGAAAGATAATGGCAAGTACAGAAGAAAGAGTAAAGCAGGTTATCGCAAAACAGTTGAATGTTGATATCAGCGATGTAAAGGATGAAGCGCGCTTTATTGAGGATCTAGGCGCAGAATCCATGCAGTCACTTGAACTGATTGCAGCGTTTGAAGAGGAATTTGACATGTCCATAGACGAGGATGAAGCAGGAAAAGTTAAGACTGTTGGTGATGCAGTGAAATTTTTTGAGGATTTGTTGTAAGGAATGAAAACTATTCTCGAAATTATTTGGAATGGTCTGAAAACTAGAAATGTAGCAGCTTTGCTGATTGGAGGACATGCGTTGCCGGCTTTTGGTGTTGCTAGACAAACCGTAGATATAGACTGTTTGATGGTAGATTCCGACTCAAAAGTTCTACATGACATTCTGACTGAGGCTGGCTATAAGGAAACAGATCGGACGAAAAATTTTGTACGCTACTCTCACTCATCTGTTTATCTCATGGATGTTGATGTTATGCTAGTAAATCACGACACTTTTGATAAAATGTTACGGAGCAGTTCTGTTTACCAAATAGGATCCGTCAGCATGCGTGTGCCATGCCTTGAACATTTGATAGCTCTTAAACTCCATGCAATCAAGAACAATCTTAAACGGGAACTTAGAGATCTTTCCGATATAGTCGAAATGTTACGAAACAACCAAGAAGAAATTGCTAAAGAAAAACTTGAATCCATTTGTACCCGGTATGGTCCCGATGGAATCTATGCCAAACTTGAAGGTTATCTTTGATGGAAAAACTGAATCTGCCTAAATTTGACATACCTGTTCTCAAAGAAAAACAACTGCCGCCGGAGATTTTTTACGAACAAATTATTAGAAATATTCAATATCTTTGTGAATCCGGTCGGATGGACAGTATCCTTAAGCAGCCTACGCGTCGACCGGTCAACTCTCGCTTTATTGTACGCTAAATTTACACTCGTGTGGAATCTGTGCTGAAGAATCGGGTATTATAGTCTCGTTAAAATAGGACATTTCTATTTTGGCTTGACAGAAAATTTGACATAAACAGTTCACTATGTTAGCCTGCTGTTAGAAGATAAACCTTTAAACTGGTTCTGAGAAGCTGGTAAGGAAAATGAATATGATGAGAAAATAGACCTTCCTGAATTTTTTTTGGGAAGGTTTTTTATTTTGGAGGAATGAATATGAGTTTGAAAGAAAAAGGTACTGTTATGGACAAAGAAGGTGTAGAGAGATCAATCAGCCGTATAGCTCATGAAATAGTTGAGAAAAATAAGGGAACAGATAATCTGGTAATTATTGGCATAAGAACCAGAGGGGTCTTTCTTGCAGAGAGAATAGCAGAGAAAATAAAACAAATAGAAAAGGCCGTTCTTCCTATTGGCATACTTGATATAACTCTTTATAGGGATGACCTAAGCGCTATTGCTTCTCAACCAGTGGTTCATAAGACAGAGATACCTTTTGATATAACAGATAAAGTAGTTGTTTTAGTGGATGATGTTCTTTATACAGGCAGGACTATACGGGCGGCACTGGACGAACTTATTGATTTCGGCAGGCCAAAGGCAATCCAGTTGGCGGTTTTAGTAGATAGAGGACATAGAGAACTGCCTATCCGGGCTGACTATGCAGGAAAGAATGTTCCCACTTCTCAGGAAGAAATTGTTGAAGTTAGATTAGAAGAATATGATAAAAAGACAGAGGTTGTAATTATTGTGGGAAGGGGATAGAGATGGAATGGAATAGAAAGGATCTTCTGGGACTGGAGGATTTAACTAAGGAGGAAATTAAGCTGATTCTGGACACAGCGGAATCATTCAAAGAAGTATCCGCCAGAGAGATAAAGAAAGTACCTGCATTAAGAGGAAAGACAATTGCGAACCTGTTCTTTGA
>JAGMBN010000084.1 GCA_023129655.1 bacterium
ATAAAAGCCGCAGAGGAGGTTCTAAAGTGAAGGTATTAATAAGTGATTCATTGGCAAAGGAAGGGATAGAAATTCTTAGAAAGAGCAGTGTAGATGTTGATGTCCAAACAGGTATGTCTCCTGATGAACTCAAAAGCTGCATCGGAGATTATGAAGGCTTGGTCATAAGAAGTAAGACAAAGGTTACGAGTGATATAATCAAATCCGCAAAAAAGCTAAAGGTAGTCGGCAGAGCCGGAGTTGGTGTTGATAACGTAGATATACCTGCGGCTACGGAACGCGGTATAGTTGTTATGAATACGCCCGGAGGCAATACTATTTCAGCAGCAGAGCATACAGTAAGCATGCTCCTAGCTCTCTCCCGCAATATTCCTCAGGCAAACCGATCCTTAAAGAAAGGACTCTGGGATAAAAAGAAATTTATGGGAACAGAGGTATATGGCAAGGCATTGGGTATAATTGGATTGGGGAAAATTGGTACGGAGGTTGCTGGTCGCGCTCAGGCATTTGGAATGCGTATTATAGCATATGATCCATTTATACCCAATGAAAAGGCAGATAAACTTGGCATAAGACTTGAGGCTTTTGAGGATGTTTTAAAGAAGGCGGATTATATAACGGTTCACCTTCCTCTGACAGCTGATACCAAGCATGTAATAAATGATAAAGAGTTTGCTTTGATGAAACAGGGTGTAAGGATTATCAATTGCGCGCGTGGAGGCATAATAGATGAGAATGCCCTATGCAGAGCTGTAAAGTCAGGGAAACTTGCAGGGGCAGCTGTGGATGTCTTTGAGAAAGAACCTTTGCCTGCAGACAGTCCTCTTTTGTCATATGAGAATATCATAGTCACGCCGCATTTAGCTGCTTCTACTGAAGAGGCTCAGATCAATGTTGCTCAAGATATTGCGCATCAGATAATAGACGCATTGGAAAATGAGAATTATTCTAATGCCGTCAATATCCCGAGTATAGATCCTAAGATATTCAAAGAGATAAAACCATATTTTAATCTGGCGGAACGGTTGGGGAAATTACAGCGGCAGCTGGTTGATGGGCATATAAAGGTTTTAAGAATAGAGTATAGCGGAGATGTTACAAACTATAACGTAACTCCTATAACAGTAGCTATAATAAAAGGTTTGCTGGAGCCTGTGCTTAACAAGGAAGTTAATTATGTGAATGCATCCTTTATTGCGAAAGAGAGAGGAATAAAAGTTATAGAGAGCAAGACCAGCAAGGCAGAGGATTTCGCAAATTTAATCACTATATATACACAAACCAATTCCAAAGAATCTTCAATAGCAGGAACTCTGTTTAGCGAAGATGACCCAAGGATTGTGCGTATAAATGATTATCATGTTGATGCAGTTCCCGAAGGTTTTATGCTTGTGTGTATAAATAAAGATATGCCAGGAATAATGGGGAACATGGGAACAATACTCGGCAAGCATAATGTCAATATCGCGAGCATGACACTTGGCAGGAAAAAACAAGGTGAACAGGCAGTAACTGTGTTTAACCTGGATAATGAGCCTCCCAAAGAAACGCTAAGTGAAATTGAGGACTTAAAAGAGATAATATCTGTTAAGTTAGTAAGGTTTTAAAATATGAAGTCAGTAACAGTAAAGGTTCCGGCAACAACAGCAAATCTTGGAGCAGGTTTTGACACGCTTGCCATAGCTCTGGATTTGTATAATTATGTTACAATTGAATTGAATACAAAGACGCATATAGAGATTGAGAATGAAGGTAAAGATAGTTTGCCTCTTGATGAGGATAACATAGTATATATTGCCGCAAAGGCGGTTTTTGATATGGCTGAGGTTAAGATGGATGGATTGAAAATAAAGCTGGTTAATAATATCCCGTTGGCAAGAGGCTTAGGAAGCAGCGCAGCTGCGTGGGTAGGAGGAGCGATGGGAGCAAATTATTTGCTTGGGAATAGGTTTAGCAAGGATGAGATTATGTCTCTGACTGCAGAGCTTGAAGGCCATCCTGATAATGTAACTCCGGCTCTTTTTGGAGGTTTTACGATCTCTTATATTGATAAAGGAACTTTGAAATATTTCAAGATTAGTCCAAGTGTTAAGTTTAAAATAGTAGTGGTTATTCCACAGTTTGAGGTATCAACATCCAGGGCGCGTGAAATACTGCCTTCGGAGATTTCACGAAAAGACGCTGTGTTTAATATAAGTAGAGCGTGTTTGTTGGTCAGTTCTATTTTAACTGGACGGCTTGAATATATTGGACATGGTATGCAGGATATGTTACATCAGTCTTACAGAAAAAAACTAGTTCATGGTATGGAGGATGTTTTTGAAGCTGCTATGAGAAGTGGTGCCAGAGGCGTGGCTTTAAGCGGAGCAGGTCCTTCAATAGTTGCTTTTGCAACGGAAAGCTTTGAGGCGATAGGGAAGTCCATGCAGAAAGCTTTTTTAGAGCACAATATAAAGAGCAGGTTTTTGGTGACAGGAATCAATAATAACGGAACGGAAATTATAGATTAAATGTAGTGGCTGGATTTATCCGACCCGAAAAACCAAATTATGCAAAAGACAATAAAAGTCATAGATGGATTGCAAAAAGAAGGAGTAATTAAAGAATATGCTATTGCTGGAGGAGTAGCAGCGATATTCTATGTAGAACCTATCTTAACTTATGATCTAGACATTTTTTTTATTCCTCCAAAAGAGGAAAAAATAATAACACTTTCTCCAATTTATAAATGGCTCAAACAAAATGGTTATGAGGCACACAAAGAGCATATTATAATTGAGGGTGTTCCTGTCCAATTTATTCCAGTTTATAATGAATTAGTAAAAGCCGCTGTGATAGACGCAGCCAAAATAAGCTACAAAGATGCGAAGACAAAAGTTATCAAGGCAGAGTATTTATTAGCAATAATGCTGCAAACATTTAGACCAAAGGATAAGGAAAGAATAGTAAAACTTCTGGATGAAGCGAAACTAAATATGACACGTCTCTTAAAAATTTTAAAAAAACATGATTTGGATGAAAAATTTAAGCGCTTTAAGGACTTATACTATGGCAAATAAGGAAATAGACAGATTGTTTAAAGCAAAAATATCGTTTCATAACGAACTGGCAAAAATGTCTTTTGAGAAAAAAATCGAAATACTTGTTCAGCTACAGAGAATGGCAAACGGTATTCAAGCATTTTCGACAAAGCAGAAAAAACGAAGACAAAAAATATGGGAAATTTAATGATAAATCCGATAAATCTTGAAACCCACAGGCACTATGTTACCGAAGTTGTCAAATTGAGGTTATGGTATGTGAAATGGCTTCTGAATTTTGGAGTTAAATTTGAGTGTGCAATTCAAAGGCATGTTCGTATCTATCAGATAACCTCCTTCTATGATGAAAACAAAACTTATGGACATGGAATGAGTTGGAAAGAACCTCGTTGGAAGAAACTTTTAACTCGTCTAAGAAAAATTTATGACAAATATCCTGGACATCCAACCCTTGAATCTACTGCAAAACTTGAAGAAGAAGGCTTGACCATCTTGTGGCCTTATCTGGAAAAGCATATTCAAACGGAGGCAAAAACAGTTCCTAAAAAAAGACCTTATGGATGTTTTTCCTATAATGATCGAGAAGGTTATCTTGCTTTACACTTTGCTAATGATGCAATGCCTAAATCTCCATTTCATGATATATCTGCTCTTGCCAATTCTTTATATAGACTTCTTATAGATTCTAAAAGGAGATGCCCTGAAACTTTGAAAGTGCGCATGACTAGTTGGTTAAATGCTTTTCCGCCATTTCTAACACTGTTTCCAGATATATGGGGAAATAGCAGGAAACCAATGGGGCCAGATTCTGGCGATGGAGCATGGGGACAATTTATTGATCGAAGAGGCGATTTCCACAGTCGTAATGGCGCTGTACTCCGGGAAACAGGTCAATTTCCGTATGTGTATTCTTTGTGTGAATGTAACATCAACCAATTGGTTAAATATCTGGTTAAGGAAAAAATAGGCGGATAAGATGGCAGACAGATTAGAATTTTTGAAGTGGGCAAGAGATAAAATTAACTTTTGATAGCTAAACTATTAAGGAAAGCGATATGGAACATAAGAAAAAGAATAAAATTTATATAATTGATGTTACAAATAGAGATGGTGTGCAAACAGCGAAACTTGGTCTGGCAAAGCTGGAAAAAACAATGATGAATATTATGCTCAATGACATGGGCATATATCAGAGTGAGTTTGGATTTCCTCTCACAAAACACGAAACTAATTATATTAATGCTAATCTTGAGCTTGCAGATCTGGGGCTCCTTTCTCCTATGATTCTTGAGGGCTGGAGCAGAGCGATGAGGAAGGATATTGAGGAGTCTTGCAAGAATACTAATGTTAAGCATTGGAATCTGTCTATTTCAACATCTAGGCAGATGATAGATGGGAAATTCGGAGGGAGGATAACAAGAGATTTTGAGAGCAAAGATAAACCAAGTGTTTTGGGGCTTATGGCAGATGCTGTAAAAACAGCAAAGAAACATGGAGCCTTGACAATTGGCGTTAATGCAGAGGATGCATCAAGGACAGATATGGAGTTTCTCATTAAGTTTGCAAAGTATGCAAGAGAGCATGGAGCAGATAGAATACGCTATTGCGATACATTAGGTTATGATGATCCTTTCTCAATTTATGAGAGAGTAAAAATACTTGCAGAGGAGGTAAAAATACCAATAGAGCTTCACTGCCATAATGACTTAGGGCTTGCAGCGGCGTGTTCTATAACTGGAGCTAAAGGCGCAATAGACGGAGGAGTAGATGCATACATAAATACCACGCTTAATGGTATGGGAGAAAGAGCAGGGAATGCAGATATGGTGTCGGTTATTCTTGCTCTTAAAAAGTCCTCGGGATTTGATGAGTATAAATTAGACGATAGGATTAAGTTAAAGAAAGCATGGAGAATAGCAAAGTACGCATCTTATGCGTTTGGAGTTCCAATACCTGTAAACCAGGTTGCTGTTGGAGAGAATGCCTTTGCGCATGAATCAGGAATACACGCAGACGGCGCTCTTAAGGATAGAAGAAATTACGAATTGTACGATTTTGAGGAACTGGGCAGAGGAGAGCCCGAGACAATAGATACAGGCAGAAAGATAACAGCAGGAGAGTATAGCGGGATAAAAGGATTTCGAAATGTGTATGGCAAGCTGGAAATAGAATTCAAAGACGATAAAGAAGCTGCTAAGGTTCTGGATCTTGTTAGATATGCTAATGTGCATACGCAAAAGCCCCTTACTAATGATGAATTGAAGTTTATTGCGCATTATCCAAAGCAGGCAAAACAAATAATGACAGTAACACCATAAGGAGAA
>JAGMBN010000085.1 GCA_023129655.1 bacterium
GTTGGAGATTCCCAGTCGTCTTCAACAAATCTTATATCGTGTTTGGAGAGATTTATACCCAACTCTTTTATGCTGTTCAGATACAGATCCTGTACATCAGAAGGAGAAGGTTTCAGTATTACCTGATATTGATAATAACGACCAAGTCTGTTTGGATTTTCTCCATATCTCCCGTCTGTCGGTCTTCTGGACGGCTGAACATAGGCTGTTTTCCACGGTTTTCCATCAAGCACTCTCAAAAAAGTATGAGGACAAAATGTCCCTGCTCCAACTTCGACATCATATGGCTGGGCAATTATACAACCCTGTTTTGCCCAATATTCACTAAGAGCTGATATGATTTCTTGAAAAAGATTTGACCCCATTCTCAACATCCCCCTGAATCCCCCTTCAAAGGGGGAATTTTATCTACGTTATTTTCTCTAAAAATTCTAGTGATTTTAGGTTTTTAACCAATGTATATTTTATATAGGATTCTAGCACTAGTTTAAGCTCTTTACTAGATAATTTATTGAGCTTTAAGCGAGAAAGATTTGAAAAATCCGATGCCTGTAAATGCTGTATGGTTAGTATTGTGCCTAGAGACACCCTTGAAGCGCTTTCATCTGCTCCCCAGCACTCATTGTTAAGAATACCTCCAAGTCTGCAGCTGAATTTCCCATTGGTTATTTTTACTCCACAATTTACGCACCTATCAAAAACAGGTATACATCCGAGCATTTTTAAAAGTTTTATCTCAAAAAAATGCGCAAGAATTTCCATATCTACATTAGCGGTTTCTAATGTAATTAAGGCATTAAAAATTAAGCTGAAAATCTGCTCGCTATCCTGAGCCCCTTCAGTGGTTTTGTTGATAAGTTCTACAAAATATGATGCGTAACCTATCTTAACTATATCATTGCGTATATTTAAAAATGGATTTTTCAGATCGCATTGACTAATAAGCTGAATATCTGTTTTCTTTTGATAAAAGACCAAAACAACATGACTGAATATTTCCAAGCTGCTGCCAAATTTGTTTTTTGCGCTTCTGGCACCCTTTGCAATGCCTTTTATCTTGCCAAATTGAGGGGAATAGAATGTAACGATTTTGCTTGATTCTGCGAAATTTGTGCTTCTAAGAACAATTGCCTCTGTAGTTTGGATACTCAACTAAAATACCTGATAAGATTGAGAAATTTACTTGCTAAAGCTATTTCTTAAGATGCACCATCCTGTAACCTTGATTGCCTGAAACAAGCCTATACCCCTGACTTTGCAAAAAGTCCTCTGTTTCTCTATGTGTCTTATTAACTCTCTGTCTTGGAGTTAAGCGCTTGGTTTCATGATACATCTCTTCACGAATCCTGTGAAGTTCTCTCATAAATTCAGGTTCTCGGATCTTTCTAACATTCATTTTTATTTCACCTCCATTTCAAAGTTCCTGCGGAGATATAATATCTATCGGTTTACACCCTTTCAAAATATTTACTTCAGTCACCATCTTTCTTGTCTTATGTTTTACCATGTGTTCAAAGTTCCAACTAACTAAGATATCTATCCCTTTTAAAGTGGCTATGGCTATATGTACTGCATCCAGCCTATATTTTAAGGGAATAATTTTCTTTCTTACATACAAATCTGCCAGTTTTTCCGCATCTTCTGTTTTCGGCAGAATAGTTATATCTTCTACCAATGCCAAAAGCTGTTTTCTTCTTGAAACAGACTTTGTTCTGTGCAATTCAGTCATTGTTACCTCTGATATATATACCTCATAGTCTCCTGATTTCTTTTCAAAAAAATAAATAGTTTCCCTCTGTATTGCTTTATCTCTTTCGTCGTGATAAGCGCTGGGAACTGAAGTATCTAAATATAAGCTTTCTCTTTTCACTGTGCTATCCTTTCTATTTTAAATTATACCACTCATAGAAAAATATGGCAAGGCTGGATTGCCATTCTTAATGTGGAGATTGTATCAAATATCCTTTATTTTGTAATCAAAATTATATATGTTTATTTATATTGAAAAAGCCCGTCATTGCGAATGAAGTGAAGCAATCTCGTCTTTCAAGATTGCCACGTCGTCCCGAAAGCCTTCGGGACTCCTCGCAATGACATTTTTATATTCTTTTGTGTCGACTTGTAGACATGAATGTTTTACTTAAATATTAATTTATTTAATTTTTTACTTGACAAGTTAAATATGATATGTATAATTTCAACATAGCTATTAATATAATTGATGTTATTTACTAATTTTAAAATATTGGATTAATGAAGAATTTAATCATAGGTAACATTTGTCCAGCTTGTGGAAGAAGGCTGAAAATTGTACGCTTACAATGTGAAAACTGTTCTACAGCGATTGAAGGCAGTTTCAATGTCCCTTCACTAGCCAGGCTTAACCCGGAACAACAAGGGTTTGCAGAGATATTTATAAAAGCACGAGGTAGCATCAAAGAGGTGGAGAAAGAATTGGGGATTTCGTATCCCACGGTATGTAAAAAATTGGATGAAATAAGCAAAACTCTAGGCTATGAAGTAGAGAATGTAGAGAAACGCAGAAAAGAAATCCTTGAAGCTGTTGAAAAAGGGAAAATCTCAGCAGAAGAAGGAGCAAATTTGTTAAGAGAGTTGTGAAAAACAGGGAGGTATTACAATGAAGTTCTTTATTATGGTATTTCTAGGATTAGTGATAGCTGCTATTTGTGTTGCTTTAGCTTGTGTTGTTTTAGTCATCTTAAACAATCAGAAGAGAAAAAAGTCAAGGTATGTTCCAGATAAAGCAGGGCAATTACCTCATTGTGAGCCAATATCAGATTCGGTTAAAAAAGACATTCTGAAAAGCATCACCAGGTTAAGCGCAGGTGAGATAATATTTGATAATGCTTCAAAACTAATAAAGAAAAAAATTGGAAACATAACGGAAATAGATAGTGTGTTGAAGATGGTTGTTGATAAAAAAATATTACCTGATGGAGGATTAAAACTCATTAGCGCTTTAGTAAAGGATATGAGTAAAAGAGATTCTTTCCAAAAAAAGATCGCCAGACCTTCTAAAGGCATACTTATTTTTGGGCTTTTAATAATCTTGTTTAACTTGTTGGCATCTCTAATCATTTTCAGAAACTGCGCTTTATTACCTCTGCCATCTGTTTTTCGATTACCGTTATTCTCTTTCGCCTTTATTCTAAATATACTTTCACTCTTGTGTGGAGTATTCATATTGCGTCTAAAAGAATGGGCGCGGTGGGTTATGCTGGGGCTTTGTATCTTTAACCTGTTTATATTTATCCCCATTTGTTTTTTTGCAGAGGTTGTCTTTTTGGGTATCTCTGCCTTTGTGCTTTTCTCTTATCCTGCATATTATCTCATAAGACTTTTTCCTATTGTTTGGTCAATTCTTATATTGATCTTTTTCACACGTCCCAGTGTCAAGGAGCAATTTGGAGTGTTTGCAAAACATCAGGAAACATCTTCAATAGTAAGAGAAATAGAATAAAGGATTCTATTATAAGGAAATACAAGAAAGAAATAGACCAGATAATGAATAGTGATAGAAAAAAACTAAAAAGGAGACAAGAGATGTTTAAGAAAAGAGTAGGTAGTGTTGTAATTGCAGTTGGCTTAATTCTATTTTCTTTCACTACGCTAACCATGGCAGAAGAGAAAATTTCACCAGCAAAGGGAAAGATTGATTTTAGTGTTTTAAAAGACAAAGTTCTTAGTAAAAAATGTTACGATCTTTCAGATTTTTATCAGCTTGGGGTTATATCCTTTTATGATGAGGCTAAGAGCCGCGGAGATACTTTCGTAAAAATGGTTAGAGAAACACGGAGTAGTGTAGGAAGATTATATGTCTTTGATATTACACGTAAATTTTTACTAAAAGAATGGACAAAAAAAGAAGGAACAGCTGTATTTTTATCTAAAGATTATGTATTGACAGCTGGGCATTGTGTGGAGAGTGCCAAGAAAAAGAAGTCCGCACCAAGCATTAGGATTGTAACTGTAGAAGGTGCAATATGTGAAGCAAAAGTTGTTGCTTCATTGTATGAAGGTTTTGAAAAAGATTGGGCAGTTTTAAAACTTTTAAAATCTTATAAGGGCACAACTCCTCCAATCGGAAAATATAAGAAAGGCGATGAAGTGATAATCATGGGTTATCCTCAGTCTCATATACATGATGAAAACTATAGAATCCATCCCGGAGATGTTCTGTTTGATGTTGATACCATGAATGTTGTTAGTAAAAGAGAAGGTTATCCAATTCCATTGATAGGAAAAGTAATTGGGGAAAATAGAGTTGTTCTGATTGTCGGAAGCGATGTACTTGATGGCTATAGTGGGTCGCCAGTTTTTAGTCATCTGGGAGAGATAATAGGCATTGTAACTGGTCATGGTGGGGTGGTGTCTTCTAATTTAGGGAATTTAGGGGTAGCCAAACCTGAAATCCAAAAGTTTATTCGATTCTGCCCTATTGAAAAGATAATTAAAAAATGTCCAGAACTTAAGAACATTGAGTGAAAATAGATAAAGCCGATGAAAATAACAAAAAGGGGGCAGGAGATGTTTAAGAAAAAAGCTAAAAAAATTAACTTTTTTAGCGAAACTATAACTTGCAGAGAGGAGAAAAAGATGAGAAGAATTTTGGTGCTTTTTGTTGTAATTGGTTGTTTGGTAGGAGGATTGAGTTATGCCCAACCAAAGATTTCAAAGGGAAATATCCCTGTCAATATTCCTGCTGAAGTTAGAGAACAGATTGAAAGGTTGTATTCTTCTAATCCGAAAGAGCGAGAGGCAGCTGTTAGAAGTTTTTACAGTATGGGTGAGAAAGCAACTCCTGCAGTACCATTTTTGATTTCGGTCCTGAAGGATAAGGATTTGCATGTGCGATGGTATGCGGCATCAACACTGGGACATATAGAAGATTCTCGTGCAGTAAAGCCGCTTATTGCTGTCTTAAGGAAGGATAAAGATTCACGTGTTCGAGAGTGTGCGGCAGTGTCACTCATGTACCTAAAGGATCCTCGCGCAGTAGAACAGCTTATTGTTGCGTTGAAGGACGAGAATAAATCTGTTCGATACGCGGCAACACTTGCATTAGGAAGCATAAAGGATTCCAAAGCAGTAGAATCCATTAATTGCTGCTCTGAAGGATAACGATTGGACTGTCCGAGCCGGAGCAGTAGCGGCTCTAGCAGAGATAAAAGATGTTCGTGCAATTAGTCATTTAATTGGTACTCTGGAGGACAAACATCCATCTGTACGAGAAATAATAGTAAATGCTTTGCGAAAAATAACAGGAGAAAATTTTGGTCAAGATCCTGTAAAATGGCAGGAATGGTATGAGCAAA
>JAGMBN010000086.1 GCA_023129655.1 bacterium
TGGGCATAATGCCGTATATCAGCGCATCGATCATAATGCAGTTATTGACTCCGGTTATCCCTTATTTAGAAAAATTGTCAAAGGAGGGAGATTTTGGACGAAAGAAGATAACTCAGTATACCAGATATGGAACAATAGTAGTGAGTATAATTCAGTCTATTGGTATTAGCTTGTGGCTGTCTAATCCGCATAGTTTTGGTGGATTGGTAATAGTTCCTAATCCAGGGTTTTACTTTCACTTCATAGTTGTAATAACTCTTACTACAGGAACAGTGTTCATTATGTGGCTTGGGGAACAAATAACAGAACGTGGGATAGGCAATGGAATATCGCTTATAATTTTTGCAGGAATCGTTGCCAGTATGCCAGGAGATCTAGGCAGAACCTATAGATTGCTTGATACCGGGCAGATGAGGTTCTTTTCATTAATATTTTTGCTAGCAATTATGATTGCAGTTATCGCAGCAGTGGTCTTAATTACGCAGGGATACAGAAAGATACCTGTTCAATATGCAAAGCGTATTGTTGGAAGAAAAATGTATGGAGGGCAGAATACGCATATCCCTTTACGTGTAAACCAGGCAGGAGTGATCCCGATTATATTTGCAGTTTCTATTATGATGTTTCCACAGACAATAATGACCTTTTTACCGGGTAAAAGTTCAATAATTGGAACCATTGTTTCCTATTTTTCGATGAACCAATGGCCTGGTATGATAATGTATGTTGTTTTAATTATATTATTCACATATTTTTACACAGCTATTACTTTTAATCCTGTAGAAATGGCTGATAATATGAAGAAATATGGCGGATTTGTTCCTGGTATAAGACCTGGCAAACCAACTGCTGAATATTTTGACAGGATAATGACAAAAATTGCTTTTGCAGGAGGTATATTTTTAGGGGCTATAGCAATCTTACCAACCTTGCTGACAAAGTGGATGAATATTCCATTCTATTTTGGAGGAACTTCACTTTTAATAGTTGTCGGAGTTGCTCTGGATACAATGAAGCAAATAGAATCGCATTTGTTAATGAGACATTATGAAGGGTTTATGAAAAAAGGAAGGTTAAGAGCGCGGTATTGAGACTGCTGAACTATTACAGAAATGGAGAAAATGTTTAGAATTTTTTACTCGTCATTGCGAGGAGTCCCGAAAGCTTTCGGGACGATGTGGCAATCTCTGAGATTGCTTCACTTCGTTCGCAATGACAAGAAGAAGGGATTTACGCTTTTGGAATTATTGGTTGTAATAGCGATAATAGCTCTGCTTGCGTCAATGCTCCTGCCGTCATTATCCAAGGCTAGGCAGAAAGCTAAACATGCAAGATGGCTTGGGTATAAGAACAATCTTCGCTGTATGCCTTCTCTTGTTGCTTATTATACTTTTGAAAAGGGAGAAGGGACTAAATTGGAGAATAAATCACAAGGACCATCTCTTCTAAGTGGTAGAAGTAAAGCTTATGCTCCGGAAAAAATGGATGGAACAATTGAAGGTGCTACCTGGATTAAAAGTGGCGGCAGATGGATAGGTAAGAATATGTTGGAGTTTAATGGTATAGATAATTATGTTGATTGCGATAATAATCAGAGTTTGAGTATTACTGATGCGATTACGATTGAGGCGTGGGTGAAACCTGATAGTTATCCTGGCAGTTCTTATCCTGGAGTTGCTACCAAATTGGGAAGTGGATCTGCAACCTATGCTTATGGTCTTTATTTCAAAAACACACATATAAGAATTCATTATGCTGGGAGTAATTGTTTGGATAGTGATTCTGGAACTCAACCTTCTTTAGGAGTATGGACTCATTTAGCAGCAACTTATAATAGACAGAAAGTATATATTTACAAAAACGGAGTCCTGATTAAAGAGAAAAATGCTACTGTCGCAATACCTGCTACTGATACCAATGTGTTAATAGGGAAAAATATACCAGGCGGCAACATAATGTTCAAGGGTGCCATCGGCGAAGTCGCTATTTACGACCGTGCACTTTCTGCCAGTGAGATACAGGGTCATTACAAAATGGGGAGACCGTAAAATGGCTAATGGACAAAAGTTTAAGGGGATAGTTCCTGCTTTGATAATAGTAGTCGCCTTAGGTTTTATGACATATCGGATATTTCATAAAGATTCCTATACTTCAAGGAAAGGAGTAGACAGGATAATAGGCATAAAGTTAGGTGAAGCTTTTTCAACTTATCTTCCGGAAGGAGGAAAAGTAATGGTATTTATTTCTGAAGGGCAGGAATCTTATGTAAAGGGTTTAAAAGAAAGGATGTTTGCTGAAGATGTAGTAATTGCCAGATTAGAAATAGAATCAGAGGATGCAATGTTTTTGGAAGATGAGTATGACAACAAATTATTAGAATTCTATAATAAGCAACTTTCAGAACATCCTGATATCTCGGGGGTGATATTCTTCAGTCAGTTCCCCAAAGAAGCAAGAAGATTAAACATCTTTCTTGGGCAAAACCCTCCTAAGATTGCGTTATTAACAGGTATGAGTTCGCAGATAACTGCTCTCATAAAACGAGGTTATGTGCAGACAGTAGTTGCAGGCACTCCGGAAGTGCATACAGTAGAAAAAGGAGAGAAAATTGCGCCTGAGAAGATTTTTGAGCAGAGATTTATGATAGTTACCACTGATAATTTAGAGGATGTAATAAGAAAATATCCTCAGTATATAAGGAGATAAATTATGCGTTGGATATGCCTTCTTTTTGCAGGAATATCGTTTATGTCTTTCATGGGTGATTTGGGTATGGCAAAGTTTCCTGCTATTCGAGTCATTCCATCTGTGGGCAATAGTAGCCCTACCCTTTTAACTTTATTGCTCTTCTTATCAACATTAGTCCTGTTGGGAAGAATGCTAAGGATGGAGATAAGAGGAGAGAAAGAAAAACTGCATAAACACATTAAAAAATTAGAAGATCATATTGAGAAATTAGAAGATGTTTAGGATTTTATCTTAATTATGTATATAATTCTATTAGGGGCTCCAGGGTCAGGCAAGGGAACAGTGGCTAAAATGATTGAGGGAAAATTTGGTGTGCCTCATTTGTCTACAGGGGATATTCTTAGAGATAATGTTAATAAGGGGACTTGTGTAGGAAATCAAGCCAAAGAGTATATGGATAATGGGAAACTGGTTCCTGATGATATTGTGATACAAATGGTAAAAGGAAGAGTTCTTGAAGAAGATTGTAAAACCGGTTTTATACTGGATGGATTCCCGAGGACTATAAAACAAGCTGAGGCATTAGAACTGATATTTGATGAGCTTGATATAACGATTGATGCGATTTTTAATTTTGAAGCATCTCAGGAGACAATTATAGAAAGGCTTTCCGGGAGAAGGACGTGTAAGAATTGCGGAGCAATTTATCATATTAAGAATATTCCTCCTAAGGTTGAGGACGAATGTGACAAGTGTGGTGATAGGTTGTATCAGCGTGATGATGATAAAAAAGATGTTGTGAAAAATAGATTGGTGGTGTATAAGACACAAACGAAAAAATTAATCTCATATTATGAAAAGCAAGATTCATTCTATAAAATTGATGCCAATAAAAAAGCTGGTGAAATGTTCGTGGAAGTCTGTAAAGACTTAGGGCAATCGGGTAAAAGTGGGTAAAGAAGAAGCAATAGAAGTAAGGGGTAAAGTGGTGGATTCATTACCAAACACAATGTTTAGAGTGGAATTGGAGAACGGGCACAAGGTGCTGGCTCATATTAGTGGGAAAATGAGGATGCGGTACATAAAAATTCTTTCAGGAGACGAAGTAAGTGTTGAGCTTTCTCCTTATGATTTGACAAGAGGGCGAATCGTATACAGGTTTAAATAATTATGAAAGTAAGAGTTTCGGTTAAGAGAATGTGTGATAAGTGTAAGGTAGTAAAAAGAGGTCGTATTCTTAGGGTTATTTGTAAGAATCCAAAACATAAACAGAGACAAAAGTAGAAAACATAGGGTAAAATAGAGTGGCCAGAATTCATGGTGTGGATCTGCCAAAAGATAAGAAAGTTCTAATAGGGTTAACATATATTTACGGTATAGGGAGAGCATTATCCATAAAGATTCTGAAGATTGTGAATGTTTCTCCGGATAAACGGGCAAAAGATTTGACAGAGGATGAGATAAGTAAAATTGCCTCTATAATACAGGAAGGTTATGAAATAGAAGGTTCTTTGCGCCGCAATGTGGCTTCTCATATTAGAAGATTGATTGATATAAGCTCGTACAGAGGCACAAGACATCGTAAAAAATTGCCAGCTAGAGGTCAAAGAACGAAGACCAATGCAAGAACTAGAAAGGGGCCAAAAAGGATAGTAATGAGGGCTAGACAGAAAGAGAGTAAAGAGAGCAAATAAATGGCTGATGTGAAGAAAAAGACTAAAAAATCCGGGAGAAAGAAAGTAACTAAGAATGTTCCTTCTGGGATTGTTTATATTCAGGCAACATTTAATAATACAATAGTTACTATAACAGATCTTTCAGGTAATGTTGTATCGTGGGCAAGCGCTGGGAGCAGCGGCTTTTCAGGTTCAAGAAAAAGTACGCCGTTTGCAGCGCAAGTAACTGCCGGAGCAGCTGCGCAAAAAGCTATTGCGTGTGGAATGAGACAGGCTGAGATTTATGTAAAAGGACCTGGGAGCGGCAGAGAAACAGCAATAAGAGCTCTCCAGTCAGCAGGATTAGTAGTAAATTTGATAAAAGACGTAACGCCTATACCGCATAATGGGTGCAGACCGCCTAAGAGAAGAAGAGTCTAATTAGCAGGAGGTTATAGATTTGGGTAGATATATTGGACCAAAAGCGAAAATGGCGCGTAAGTTTGACGAAAATGTCTTTGGTAATCCAAAATACGATAAGATATTAGAGAAAAAAAAAGCTGCTCTGGGTAAGCGCGTTCAGAGAAAACGAAAGATGTCGGATTTTGGTTTAAGGTTAATGGAAAAACAAAAGGCAAAGGCAATATACGGTATTTTAGAGAAGCAGTTCAAGGGATATTATAAAATAGCTGCTAAGCGTAAGGGTGTGACAGGAGAGATATTGTTGGAATTACTGGAAAGACGCTTAGATAATGTTATTTTTCGCTGCGGCTTTGCAACAACAAGAAGAGA
>JAGMBN010000087.1 GCA_023129655.1 bacterium
ATGCAGGGGTTTAATGCTCTGTGGATACCTGGAACAGACCATGCAGGGATTGCCGGGCAAAACGTAATGGAGAAAAGACTCTCTCAGGAAGGACTAACTCGAGATAGTCTTGGTAGAGAAGAATTTCTTAAATATGCATGGAAATGGAAGGAAGAGTATCGCAATAGAATAATAAGTCAATTGAAAAGATTGGGGACATCATGTGATTGGTCAAGAGAACGATTTACGATGGACGATGATTATGTGAAGTCTGTAAAGGAAGCATTTATCAGGTTGTATAAAAATAAATTGCTGTACAGAGATAATTATATTGTTAATTGGTGCCCTCGTTGTCAGACAGCAATTTCAGATATAGAGGTAGAGAGAAAAGATGTGGAAGGTCATTTATATTATATTAATTATCCTTTAGAGCAAAGCAATGACCAAATAGTGGTTGTCACTACCAGGCCGGAAACAATGCTTGGAGATACTGCAATTGCTGTTCACCCTCAGGACAAACGATACAAAAGATTTATAAAGAAGGTAGTTATCCTGCCTATTATCGGAAAGAAAATTCCTGTTATTTCTGATGAGAGAGTGGATAGCTCATTTGGAACAGGTGCAGTTAAAGTAACGCCGGCTCATGATCCGGTTGACTATGAAATTGGGCTTGCGCATAATCTGAAACAAGTTGTTGTTATAGATGAAAAAGGCAGAATGAATAAAAATGCCGGCGCTTATAATGGGATGGATAGATATTCCTGTAGAGAAAAATTAGTGGAAGACTTGAAAAAAGAAGGGTACCTCTTAAAGATAGAAAATCATCTTCACAATGTGGGGCATTGCTCAAGATGCCATACTGTTGTGGAGCCGTTAGTTTCCAAGCAATGGTTCGTTAATATGAAAACATTAGCTCAACCTGCGATAAAGGCTGTAACCAGCGGTAAAATAAAATTTTCGCCAGCTAGATGGGAAAAGGTTTACTTAAACTGGATGGAGAACATTAAGGATTGGTGTATTTCAAGACAGATCTGGTGGGGACACGAAATACCGGTCTGGTATTGCAATGATTGTGGAGAAATAATAGTAGAAATAAAAAAACCTTTGAAATGTGGGAGATGTGAAAGCGCAAATCTGGAGAAGGATACTGACGTGCTTGATACATGGTTTAGCTCCTCTTTATGGCCTTTTGCTACAATGGGATGGCCTAACCAGACAAAAAAGTTGGGTCATTTCTATCCTACAACGGTATTGGTTACCGGCTATGACATAATATATTTTTGGGTTGCGCGTATGATTATGATGGGACAGCGGTTTATGGACAACATTCCTTTTGAGAGGGTTTATCTTCACGGGATTGTCAGAGATTCTTCAGGAAAGAAAATGAGCAAATCCACCGGGAACGTAATTGATCCCATAGATCTTGTTGATCAATATGGCGCCGATACATTGCGATTAGCTCTTGCAGAGTTGTCAACCTTGGGAGGACAGGATATTCTGTTGACAGATACAAGAATAGAAGGAGCAAGGAATTTCTGTAATAAATTATGGAATGCTGCGCGTTTTTCAATAACAAATTTAACAGGACATAAGAATCTAAATATTGACCTGACTTCTCATAATTTAGTATCGGATGATTGGTATATCTTAACAAAATTAGATCAAACCATTGCATCGCTGACTGAAAGTTTGGAGAAATACAAGTTCAATGAAGCGGCAAGTAAAATCTATAACTTCTTCTGGCACGAGTTCTGTGACTGGTATCTGGAAATAATAAAGCATAGAATATCAGAGGGAACAAGCTGCGCCGCAGCCAGAGCGGTGCTGTTTCACGTGTTGAAGCAAAGTCTTAAGTTGTTACATCCTTTTATACCGTTTATCACAGAAGAGATATGGCAGAATCTAAGAAAGATTATAGATCCGGATTTGGATGAGAGTATTATGATATCATCATGGCCGGAGGCAGATTCTAGATATGTTAATCTGGAAGAAACCAACAAAGCAATGCTTAAATATGAAGTCATTAATGTTGGGAGGAATTTGAGAGGGGATTGGAATATTCCTTTGTCAGAAGATATCAACTATATAGTCAAGACAACCAGCATGGATGAGGAAAAGGCGCTGCGTTCAGATAGTATAGGGATACAGAGATTATTACGTGCTGCAGATGTAAAAATAGGTTATAATATAAAAATTAGTTCTCCTTTTCCTTCGGATCTTACTGAATCCGGGATAGCGGTATTTTTGTGCTTGGGCGATAAATTCGATTTTACTTCAGAGAAAAACCGCCTCGAAAAAAAGATTGCTAAATTAGAAGAGGAATTTGAAAAGATAGGCAGAAAGATTGATAATCAGGATTTCTTAGGCAAAGCGCCAAAAGATGTTATAGAAAACCAACAAAAAAAGAGGGAAATGATTAGTAAAAACAGAGTAAAATTAATAGAAAATCTGGATAAAGTTAAAAGTTTTTTAGAATAAGGAGAAAAACATGATAGACCAAAAAATGGAAGAGGTGGCAAGCAAAGTAGATAATATATTCATTTTGCTGAATATGGCTGCAAAGAGAGCAAGACAGCTTAATGCAGGATCGCCAAAACTTGTAGATATTAAAGATACGCCGGTAAATATCGCCTTAGAGGAAATCAGAACAGGAAAGATAAATTGGCAACCTGTAAAGAATGAAAAGACAGAGCCTGAAGCAATGGAGAATGGTAAAGAGAAAAAAGAAAAAAAGAAGAAGTAAAGAAACGATTTTAAAGTATTGTAGTGCTAAAGTAACATGAAAGGTAAATACTCAGTGAAAGCCATCTACTGTCTGTCATTCTCGCAGCAGTAAGTGGGAATCCAGCGGTTCAAAACCATAGATTCCTGCCAAGAATCCGCAGGAATGGCGTGCTTTACTGAGGTCTTACCTTTTTTTCAAAAAAAACAAAAAAATCTTGACAGGAAGACGGATGTATAGTATTATTTTGATGTAGTCGCAAATGTTACTACATCAAAATAGGAGGGAGAGATGAGTGTTGCTGTTGAGTTGTTAAAAGCTGAGTATGTTGGTATAAGAGACTTAAGAACTCACCTATCTAGTTTTCTTAAGATTAGCAAGCCTGTGATTGTAACTGATAGAGGAACTCCTTCAAAGGTACTTTTGTCTTATTCTGATATGTTGGAGTTGACGGATATTCTTGATGAACTTCAAGATAGAGAGACTATAAAAGCTGTTCAGGACGGTAGAATGGCTATAGCGAATGGAACAAAAGGTATCCCTGTAGAGAATCTCTTCAAAAGAATAAGACTGCAGGAAAAGTGAAGTACGAAATCAAGTTCCCAAGCGACTCTCTGGAAAATAAGTTTGAGAAAATGTTGCTAAAAATTCCAGAGGGAAATATTCGGCAGCGAATTACAAAAGAAATAGAAGCCCTTGCTGATAATCCGCGGCCTGACGGCAAAAGAATAAAAAAACTCAAGCCGCCTGTACATCTTTATAACTTAACAGCAGAATATCGGTTAAGAATAGGGAACTACAGAGTTCTTTATGATATAGAGGATAGTAAAAAAATCGTGTGGATTCTGGTGTTAAGAAAGCGCTCGGAAAAGAGCTACAAATAGGATATACCCTTGAGGTAAAAATAGGGGTCAACTAACTTTTTTCATTTTACCTTGCCTTTCCTTGCTGACTATTTGATTTATTATAGTTCATGAGATATAATTAAAAATCGTGATAATAAAGCAAGGCAGGAGTTTTGGTGATGATAAAAGATAAAGCAAAATGCTAACAGGTTGTAGCATAAAGTATTACAAACCTATTGTCTGTCATTAGGCTGTCAAGAGAAATGTAGATTTTTAAAGAGAGAGGCTATGAATAAACCGAAGATGTGGACTGGGGATCGTGAGTGGTGGCGGCAGACACAAGAAAGAGACTCTCGTCCTTGTCATGATATGAAAGTTACCATTTCTCCGGACAAAGTAAAAGTTGGTCAATCCGGAACATGGGTATTGACCTGTGAAGTTAAGAGAGATTCTGTTACTCAAGAGGCGCATATTGGGATATTATGTCCAGCGGATTGGGTAGGAGACCATGGATGTCCGGCATATCCCCTAATTTCAATAGGTGACTCATCTGCAAAAATAGGATATGCCGCTTTAGTCACAGCTTCAAGTTCAAATTCTAAAGTCCGGTTAGAAATTGGAGTATCCAGAGATATATTCTACGCCATTATTGATATAGTTGTCTTAGAGGCAGATCTCATACAAGGGGATGTTATTAAAATAGTCCTTGGTGATCCAAAAAGCTGTTTTCTGCGCGCCCAAAGGCGTGCTCAAAAGGCATTTTTTGAGGTAGCGGTTGATTCAAAAGGAGATGGGAAATATGACAGGGTAGGGAAATGTCCCAGTGTGGAGGTGGTTGGCGATTTCCCGTCAAGTCTAATCCTCACTGCGCAGCCGGTTCAACTATGTGGACAGCCATTCGAATTAAAAGTAGCTGCTATAGACTCATATGGCAATGTCTCTGAAAGTTATTGTGGGAAAGTGGAGTTTCAATCAGCAGATCCGAAAGCAAATCTTCCTGAAATCAGTACTTTTAGTTCCAAAGACAAAGGCAGAAAAATATTCAATATCAGCCTGAACACTTCGGGTACTCATACTATTCTTGCTTTAGATAGAAATTCAGCTATTATTGGAAGAAGCAATCCTATATATCTTGAAGACTTGAAAAATAAGAGAAGATACAAAGGTTATCAGGTCTATTTCGGTGATATTCATGTCCATACTATGCTAAGTGACGGATATGGTACTCCAGACGAAGCTTATATATGGGCTAAAGAAGTAAAAAATCTCGATTTTTGCGCCATATCCGATCACAGTGAAGGAGGCTTTCGGTGTTCTACTGATAAGCTCTGGGAAAAGATTTGTAAAAGCGCTGATCAATATTATGAGCCAGACAAATTTGTTACCTTTAAAGGATTTGAGTGGTCCAGTTGGAATAGGTTTGGCGATAAATGTGTTTACTATCGAAAAGACGGACAATGTTATCCCTATAACGATCCCCTTAGCAATACACCTGATAAATTGTGGGAGCTCTTAAAAGCAGGAGAAACAATAACTATACCGCATCACACTAAACTGGGTGGACTAACTAATTGGGATTATCAT
>JAGMBN010000088.1 GCA_023129655.1 bacterium
GCGATATTAACAGCAATCGCTATTTTCAGAATATGTTCGGCTCCCTTTTTTGCAATCTGAGGAATATTAAGGATTTCTACGATTATTACTATTCCTATGGTATACAGCAGGAATGACAGAGGACCGCGCAGAGAATCCACGGTTTTACTCATGATACGCAGCTTGGAATTCTTGAATTTACTAAAAACCTTCTTCAATCTGTTAATTACCATTACATTCAATATCCTGTTTGCAATACCTGCAGCCAGCAGGATGCCAAAACAAAGAATATAACTGGATACTGAATTGCCCATAAACTGAATCCTAAATAAATTCATTAAACTCATTTCACATCATCTCCTTTCTCATTCCGCACATGATCTATGGATATAATCCTCTTATTTTTATCGCTTCTGCCACTCTGCCTACAGCAAGCATATACGCAGCCATTCTCATATCAACATTCTCTTTTTCCGATATTGCCAAAACATCGTAAAATGCTTTTGTCATAATATCTCTCAGTTTAAGATTAACTTCTCTCTTACTCCAGAAGTAACTTTGTAATCCCTGTACCCATTCAAAATATGAGACAGTTACTCCTCCTGCATTTGCCAGAATGTCAGGAACTATACATATATTTTTCTGTCTCAGAATATTATCTGCCCCGGGAGTTACAGGACCATTAGCTGCTTCAATAATGACCTTTGATTTAATTGCCTCTGCGTTATCTTCTCTTATCTGTCCTTCTAAAGCAGCGGGGATCAAAACATCGCATTTCAACTCAAGCAGATCCTTATTCTCAATAGAATCCGCATCACTATATTTAGCCACAGTGCCTGTTTTAGTCAAATGCTTACCAAGTTTTGCTATGTCCAACCCATGTGGATTATAAATACTTCCATAAACATCGCCAACGCCAACAATCTTGCAGCCCTCCTTGTAAAGCAGTTCCGCAGTTGCTCTTCCAACGTTGCCGTATCCCTGAATAACAACAGATGTATCCTCTATATCCATATTAAAATGCTTAAGCGTATTCAGCGCCGTATACGTTACACCTCTTCCCGTAGCTTCTTCCCTTCCCTGAGAACCGCCGATGGATACAGGTTTCCCTGTTACCACGCCGGGAACAACATACCCCTTATCCATGCTGTACGTATCCATGATCCACGCCATGACCTGAGCATTTGTGTTCATATCAGGCGCAGGAATATCCCTCTCAGGTCCTATCATCGTTATTATTTCAGAGGTATACCTTCTAGCAAGTCTTTCTATCTCCCCTATTGACATTTTTGACGGATCACAAATAACTCCGCCTTTTGCTCCGCCGTATGGTATACCAACAACAGCGCACTTCCATGTCATAAGCATTGCTAACGCTTTGACTTCATCCAGAGTAACATCCTGATGGAATCTAATTCCGCCTTTGGTTGGTCCGCGATGTGTATTATGCTGCACCCTGTAACCGGTAAACACATCAAAACTACCATTATCCAATTTTACAGGAATAGAAACTGTTAACTCTCTCACACATTTACTGAGTCTTTTATGCGCTACTTGGTCAAGATTTACCTTTTTCGCTACATTATTAAGAAGTTCTAATGCATTATGCCACAGATTAAACGCCATCATTCACCCCCATTAGTTATTATTCTATTGCGCTTCTTCCTCTTTCTCTCGTTCTAACACGCAACACGTCTTCAACAGGCAATACAAATATCTTCCCTGCGCCGATCTGCCCTGTTCTTGCAAGCCTTTGTATCACATCAATTATATCCTCAACCCTTTCCTCTTCAGTAACAATCTCTATCTTCACCTTTGGTAAAAAATTAATAGACTTATCACTTTTAATATTTTCCAGATGCCCCTTTTGTTTTCCGCAGCCGCTTACCTCAGTGATTGTCATTCCATCAATTGCTATTTCTCTGAAACCTTCTTTTATCTCTTCTAACTTAAACGGCTGAACAATACACTCTATTTTCTTTAACATAATAACTTTCTCCCTTTATATTCAAAACAATTTTGATTTCAACATTTTATTTACGAGCTGAGGATTTGCTTTGCCCTTTGTCTCCCTCATAATTTGACCTACAAGAAAACCTAATGCATTCTGCTTCCCGGATCTAAAGTCATCAACTGGTTTTGGATTTTGCTGAATAACCTTATCAATTATTGAAACCAGTTCCCCCTCATCTGAAAGCTGAACCAGCCCTTTTTCTGACACAATCTGTTTTGCATCTTGTCCTGTACATACCATATCCTGAAATACATCCTTGGCAATCTTCCCACTTACTGTTCCATTCTCAATTAAACCAAGCAGTTCTCCTAATTGTTTTGGAGAAACATTAAAATTGTTAATATTGATCTTCTTATCCTTAAGAACCGCTAAAACATCTCCCGTTATCCAGTTTGCGGTCATTTTAAAATTTGAAAATTGTTTTGAACACTCTTCAAAATAATCCGCAGTCTTTTTATCCATTGTAAGCACTTCCACGTCATAATCAGAAAGCCCATACTCCTTTTTCAATCTATCCCTGCGCGCTCGTGGAAACTCGGGAAGACTTCGTCTCGTTTTATTCACCCATTCTTTATCAATAATAACATTTACCAGATCAGGCTCCGGGAAATATCTATAATCATGAGCTTCTTCCTTGCTTCTCATGGATTCCGTTCTGTTAAGATCCGTGTTCCAAAGCCGTGTCTCCTGAATCACCTTATTTCCCTTTATAAGCAGATTTTTCTGACGCATGATTTCATACTCAAGAGCTTTCTGAACTCCTTTAAATGAATTCATGTTTTTCAATTCTGCTTTTATGCCAAGCTTGGTCTCCCCTACTGGTTTTATGGATATGTTTGCGTCACAGCGAAGACTGCCTTCTTCCATATTACAGTCAGAGATTTCCAGATACTCCAGTATTTGTTTTAAAGACACAAGATAATTATACGCTTCCTCAGGAGAGTTTATATCAGGCTCTGAGACAATCTCAAGCAAGGGCACACCGGCTCTATTTAAATCAACTCTAGTCCTTGAATCTTCTGAATTTTCAGAATGAATCAGCTTCCCGGCATCTTCTTCCATGTGAACTCTGGTTATGCGTATTTTTTTTACCTTCCCATCAAGCTTAATCTGAATCCAGCCATTTTCCCCAAGAGGCATATCATACTGCGATATCTGATAACCTTTTGGAAGATCAGGATAAAAATAGTTTTTCCTGTGGAATATACACTTCTCAACAACAGTACAATTAGTTGCTAGAGCTGTCTTAATAGCGCACTGAACCACCTGTTTATTCAAAACAGGCAGCACACCCGGAAGCCCAAGGCAAACAGGACATGTTTGTGTATTTGGAGACGCACCAAAATTCGTACTGCATCCACAGAATATCTTAGACTTTGTTGAAAGCTGAACGTGAACCTCCAGTCCAATTACCGGTTCGTAATTCATAACGCCTTATTCTAACCTTATTTCTAAAAAATACAATTACAAAAAAGGTGACGCAACGATTGAATTTCTAATTAGAACTTATTCTGATATAATACAGTTTATTTAGAAGATATCAAAATGAAAATTGAAGTGGCAAATCATTCTGGATTCTGTTTTGGCGTAAAAAGAGCTATTAAAATAGTTGAACAGACCCTTAAGAAAGAACAGAATATCTACTGCTTGGGCCCAATAATTCATAATCCTCAGGTAGTAAAGAACCTCATGTCCAGAGGGCTAAAAATAATTAAAGATCTCTCAATTATAAAAGAAGGGATTTTAGTCATCCCTGCGCACGGACTTGAACCAAAATTAATTAAAAAAGCTACCAAAAAAGGCCTGAAAATTATTGATGCTACATGTCCGTTAGTAAAGAAGGTTCAAAAACATGCTGAACAGCTAAAAAAAGACAAATACCATATCATTATTATAGGAGATAAAAACCATGCTGAAACAAAAGGCATCGTAGGTTTTTGCGGAACTAACTTTCAGGTTGTTGAGAACAAATCGGGAATTGATATTAAAAGACTTCAAAAGGAGAAAAAAATCGGTATAGTTTCACAGACAACCCAGAGTATATGGAACCTTAGAGAGATATCCATGACTGTGCTTCTCTTATCCAATGAGTTAAGAATATACAATACAATATGTGAAACAACCATAAGAAAACAAAACGCCGCCAAGAAGCTGGCAAAACGCTCTGATGTGATGATAGTGATTGGAGGGTATAACAGCGCAAATACAAAACGATTAGTTGAAGTTAGTAAAGAAACGGGTGTAAAAACCTATCACATAGAAACAGCTCAGGATATAAACTTTATATGGCTAAAAGACAAGACGAAGATTGGAATAAGCGCTGGAGCATCAACGTCACCTGAAACTATAAAAGAAGTGGAATTTCTAATTTTCAATTAATAATTGAAAATTTTCTTAATCTTATGAAGAACTTACTGTCTATTCAAAATCTAAAGACCTATTTTTATCTTGAAGAACAGGTGCTTAAGGCTGTTGACGATGTAAGTTTTTCTATTCGTCAAAAAGAGATTGTAGCGATTGTTGGCGAAAGTGGATGCGGCAAGAGCACAGCTGCCCTCTCAATACTAAACCTCATTTCTCTGCCGGGAAAAATTGTAGGCGGAAAGATAAATTTCAACGATACGGATCTTCTGAAATTAGATGGAAAGCAGCTGAGAAAAATAAGAGGCAATAATATATCCATGATATTTCAAGAACCTCTGTCATGTCTTAATCCAACTCTTACTATTGGAAATCAAATCATAGAAGCTGTCTTTACACACAAATCTACTTCAAAAGCTCAGGCATACAAAGACACAATTGATATTCTGAAAACCGTTGGACTTCCGGGTCAACAAAGAATATTTAACACATATCCACATCAACTCAGCGGAGGTATGCAGCAGAGAGCAATGATTGCTATGGCTCTGATTACAAAACCGCAGCTTTTGATCGCAGATGAACCAACAACTGCTCTGGATGTTACTATTC
>JAGMBN010000089.1 GCA_023129655.1 bacterium
TTTTCATCTTCCCAGCGCCTTTTCTTTTGACGGAGCAAGCCCACAGGAAAATTTACCTTCGGGACAATACCCAAGTTTCAAACATTTTGGTCCTGCCATTGAAAAAACTGACGGTAATTCCCTTTTGCAGATCAACAGCATCTCATATGCCAGTTTTCTTATTTCCCACTGCGCTCTTGTACAGCATCTTTCTTCAAAAAAATGCAAAAGTTCCCTCGCGTTCATTGTAACTACAATCTTTGTCTCCGCCGCCTGAGGCAAAACATATCTTGCGTCCTGAGGTGATGTTGTTTCTAATATTTCATTATAAGCCTTCTGAATTCTGTCCATAATATTTTTAAATTCTTTTTTCAAATTTTCATCTTTCTCAACAGAAGGTGGAACTATATACTCAAAATCTTTCTCCGTCACATACCGCTGGCTTTGCTGGGAATATGAAGCAATTCTGTGCCTGACAAGCTGATGCGTTAACGCGCGCGATACGCCTTCAACCGCAAAAGTGAATTTTACGTGTTCAAGCGGGCTTTCATGACCTGAACCTATTATTTTTTCTATGAATCTCTCCTGCTTGTCGGAACTGACGTTATCCTTAAAAATCTCTCCGGCAAAGTCAGACGAATAACACTGCCGAGCCGCAGAATAAATCACGGAAAGCGCGTTCTGAGTAACTTCAAGAAGTTGTACATTTAATTTAGATTGTTCCATTTTTTCGTCCTCAAATTATACAAATATTCCCTTACTGAACATTAAAATATAAGATCTAAAAAAGGGATTTATGAAATCAAATTCCCCTTTTTTTATTTTTCTTAAAAAACCTTTTTTCTGCAGTTCGGACACTGAAAGATATATCCTCGCTTTATCAATTCCTGAGAAAGCTTCTTTTGAGTACAGATTGGTTCCTCCAAGAGCAATAAATTTTAATACCCTTTTTTGCAGCATAGCCTTGCTTAAACTTTCCCAATCTCTATCTAACTCACCCTTCACTTGAATAAGAGCTAACTCACTGCCGTTTTTAATATCATCCCCGCTTATTTCTTTTTCCCCGTTATCATTATGTTGATTAGCTATACATTGAGCCAATACCTTTACATAATGCGGATGACATTGAGATAATTTACAAATCCTGTGAGCATTTTCCTTTGAAAGCAGAAATCCTCCTTTTTGAAAAACGTTTATCAAATATTTTATCAGGTCATCTTCAGGTAAAGGATCTAATTCAACAATTTTACCAAATCCATAAAATGCCTGCGCTTTATCCGTAAAAAGCTCCCTCATTAGCGATTCCTGACTTCCTGAGAAAATATAAGTAACCATTTTCTGCATTTGAAACTTAGCTCTCAGTTTTTTCAATAATTTACCATTCCAATTTTTTAATTCGCCAAATTCATCTATTGCTAAGACCAAATGTGTTTTTTTAGCACTTGCAAATTTTTCGGCAAAATTCAATGCCTCTTCCAATAAAGCATTCTCATCCGCATCTTTTCTGCTAAAATTTAATATAAACTCATGCTCTTTCCACACATGTTTAAATTCTGCCATTTGCAGGAAAGCCTGAAAGTTGGATTTCATTATCTTGAAAATCTTCTTAATTTTCGTTTCCTTATTCTCAAGCACGGTTTCCACAATTCCTTCTGCAAATTCTCTTATAGATGTCTTTTCAAACAGATCCACAAACCCCGTCATAATTTTTTCTTTCTTCAACCGTGTCAAAGACTCAAGAATTACAGAAGATTTCCCAAATCTTCTTGGAGCTGCAAGTATCACGCTTTGTCCGCCTTTTACGTCTCTTACAATGTCTTCTACAATGCTTTCTCTATCTATTAAATCCTTACCTGTTACAGGCTTTCCATACGAAAATATCTGTTCCATTTTTCTCTACTCCCATAGTATATACATTTCTATAGTATTGGTGTTTGTATATACCGCATTATATCTATGGAATATGCGGATGTCAAACTGGCTGATTCAGCCAGTGATTAATAGTCTTTCCATTGTCTTGTTTGAAAATGTTTTGCCAAAGAATTTCACTCCAACCCTGAAATAATTCTTCTTTTGCAGTTTTCTTGAATACACGATTCCGGCTTTTGTAATAAATTCATTCCCCGTTCCCGGAATTTTTATCTTTAGAGTGATAGTTTTCCCTTTCTTAAATTCCTCTCTGCTAAAAATCCCCACTCCTGTATTTGACACATCATTTATCTGTATTCTTTGCCACGTTCTAAAAAAACCCAAAACGCCGCCATATTTATACTCCAGCAAAAGAATGTCTGCCTTTAATCTTTTGGTTCTTCGTCTTTTGAACATTTCTCTGTCATTGTAGGGGTCAATGATGTTTTCTTTGGCAACGTCTTCAACTGTTTTGACAGTCTGCGGCCTTTGAAACAATAGAATAATAGATACAGCGACTAAGCACATAGCCAGCATTGACGCGCTTCCCCATACGCCGAACTTTTTTATCTGCAATATTTTTTTATAAGTATCATTAACATTGCATGTTAAATTGATAATCCATTCTTTTCCTGATTGGCTTATTGGAAAACTGGAAGACAACATATAACCTTGATTAGTCAGAAATATATCGCTTAAGAATATATTCTTTGATGAAAATGCCTTGTGATTGCAAGCTGTTATCATACTTCCAACCTTAGTATCCAGATTATCTCCACCGATTGGATTCGCATTCTTAAAGAAGATTCTTTTGCCAAATGCTGGATGTACTATTGTCTTGCGTTTAAAAATATTAATTGAAATATCTTTCCCAATTATATTTTTATTGCTACTGAGAATACCAGTATTGTTGGAAGTTAATACATCCCTTTTTGTTTTAACCTCGGCGCATAAATTTACCATTCCACTTTTAAGTTCCTTGCTTTTCCTGGCAGAATAGAAATTGCATATGCCAAAAGTAATTAAACATAGAGACAACACGAAACACAATGAAACAGTAATAACTTTCTTATTATTCATCCAATTTATCGCCTACACAGTTATATTAAGAAGTTACGGAATTGCCAGAAAAGTCAGCTGATCTTTTTCCTCAAAAAAGAGAAATGGTGACTGCTTTTTTCTACCATTGACGTCAGAATAGTTAAATATTGCTTTCACGATTTTTTTGCCGTAACGAGCGACGGAATGTAGGCGGTATTCTTTAGCATTTGAGAGTTTCTCAAGACTATTGAGCATATGCAGCTTGTTATTCTCAGTTGTGTCGGAATATACATGTTGAGCAAGTACCGATGCCCTGTTTTCCGGAGCAGCGCTGATCACCTCACGAACGATGTTCTCAACTCTTTCAGAAAGTTCGCTTTCAGTGCTTAACTTCTTTTGCCCGTATTTCCCTGAACCAGCGCGAATAAAGAGCAGCACTGCAATGGCAAAAACTATGCCGAGTATCACCCATCCAGTAAATTTTTTATTATGTTCATCCTTGACTTGTTTTTCTGTAGATTTTTGCAGAGTAGACATCTTTTACAATCTCCTTTTATATTTTAGCCTGTTAGAAAATTCATATATTTACTTTAACAATTTCTCATGGAGCATAGTATGGTGAATTTGATGTTCCAACTGAGCCAAGAAAATAGTTTTCCTGTCCACTAGCGTAACTCGCGCCTTGTGTATTCATAGATGCGACATGCCCGTCGCAAAAAAGAAAATTGGCAAATCCCAAATGTCGGAAGCAGGTTGTAGGATTCCCACTTGCTCCCCACCAACACTGAGGTGGATCCAGAAAAGGAGTATTCTTAAATCCCTGTACATCGCCATAATTTTCATAAATCATTGCATCACCGAATGCGAAAACCTGGGATGGATTCTTTATCTGTGAAAGTTTCAAAAGTGGAGTTCCAGGGCTATCCATTCCCCAACTGTTAATATTGTCCATGTAGTAGCCATTGTAACCGTATGTTGTTGTTGCCTCATTGGTACTGCCTGTGGGGATATACGACCCCCATTTCTGAGATGGACAAAGAAGAACATCTGTATTACCATCAATGTATGGATAAATAAATCCCTTGGTGAAATCTACAGGGTCATTACTCGTTCCCCACCAGTAAGTAGATCCCCAGTTAGGTTCCCTGCCTGGCATCACATATCCATCATAATCCTGAGAATACATCATCCATGCAAGACCTATCTGTTTCAAATTAGATATACAAACATCTCTTCTTGCCATTTCCCTAGCTTTTGCAAGCGCAGGAAGAAGTAGGGATGCAAGTAAAGCAATAATTGCTATAACCACCAAAAGCTCAATAAGCGTAAATCCCTTCATTTTTTTGTTATTTCTTGCTACCATCTTTCTTTTCTCCTTTTTTGTTGTTAACTCATCCCCTAACCCCTTCTCTTGACAAAGAAGGGGAAATAATGACAAATAAAAAAAGCCCAATCTTCGCAGATTGAGCTTTCCATTATAAAAAAACTTTCCTCTTTCCACGAAAGTACTTACCTAAACAGGCAATAGCCCGGGCTCTTCCAGAATATCTGAAAATTACCGTTGCGGAACAGCGCCCAGAATCTCACTGGGACTTCCTTTGCCTATTCGGCTAAAAACTAATTTTTAAAAGAACAATTTTCAAGATTGTAACACTGTTAATTTATATGTCTATAATAGATTTGTATATTTTTGGTAATATCTTGCTAATTCTATAGCTTTATTATTTTTGTGTAGATTTCTGTACCAACTAATGCTAGAATTTCAAGTAGTTTTTTACGTGAGGCAATTCGTAAAATCGACTTTGTCTCTAAAAAAGCATAAAATCATGTTACTTAGCATTAGGGAAAGTAAGAAATGGCTTTAACCGGGACTGAGATATCGAAAAGATATGACTCAAAACAAGTAGAAGATAAATGGTATGCTTTCTGGGAAAAGAATGGATTTTTTCGCGCAGAAGTAACTTCTGACAAGAAATCGTTCTGCATTGTTATTCCTCCGCCAAATGT
>JAGMBN010000009.1 GCA_023129655.1 bacterium
AAGGTTTATAGCAAGACGAATTGTTATATGCGCTTCTGAGGATGTTGGCAATGCTGACCCTCAGGCTCTAATTTTAGCTAATGCGGCTTTGCAGGCATCTGAATTTGTAGGTTTGCCGGAAGCAAGGATAATTCTTGCGCAGGCAGTAACTTATATTGCAACTGCTCCGAAAAGCAATGCCTCTTATCTTGGAATAGATAAGGCATTAGAGGATGTAAAGAGCAATAGATTAAAACAAGTTCCCATGCATCTTAGAGTAGGACATGGCAAGGATTATAAGTATGCGCACAATTATAATGACCATTATGTAGAGCAGGAGTATGCGCCTGACCTTCCTGCATATTACAATCCTACAGAACAGGGATATGAAAGAAAAATAAAAGAGCGGCTTAATGCTTTAACATCAAAGCCTATGCTGCGCAAGAAAATGATAGAGAAACGTCAAAGCACGCCTTATGATGAAATAGCAGCTAAGAGCGAACAGATTAAGAAACGGCTTTTTGAACTGGATGTTTTTAAAAGATCTAAAACAGTCATGGTCTATGTTGGAAAGGAAGATGAGGTTCAAACAAAGGATATGATATTAGAATCAATGAAAATGGGTAAAATAGTAAGTGTTCCTTATGTAGAAAATGGAAATCGTGAAATGCATGCCTCTCTTTTGAAGAATTTTGACAGGGATCTTGTAAAGGGAGAATATGGAATTTTATCTCCCAAAAAGAAAAGTTACAGACCCATAAACATAAGCAGTCTGGATGTAATTATTGTTCCTGGTGTTTGTTTTGATAAGAACGGAAGTAGAATAGGACACGGCGGAGGATATTACGACCGGTTTCTGAGACTGGTCTCTGAGAAAACTACGCTAGTAGGACTTGCTTTTGGCTTTCAGATTGTCAATGATGTTCCACATGAGAAGAAAGATATTCCTGTACATATTGTTATAACAGAGATGGGCGAACATCCCCCTGATTTCGCCTACGGCAAAACCGTCCCCCTTCGAAGGGGGATGTAGGGGCAGATCCATGTATCTGCCCTGATGTGTTTTGACATTTGACATTGTTTTAAATTTAAGGAGGTTTATATTATGGCGAAGGTAGTATGTCTTGGCATTCTTGTTGCAGATGTTGTTGCGAAACCTGTTGATGATGTTCCTGAGAGGGGAAAACTAGGGATCGTTGAGAAGATTGAACTTCATACAGGTGGATGCGCAGGCAACACAGGTGCAGCTCTAAAAAAGCTTGGTGTTGATGTATCACTGATTGGAAAGGTTGGAAATGATGGTTTTGGAGATTATCTCATAAAAGAGATGTCTCAATGCGGATTAGATGTTAAAGGCATAAAAAGAGATAGAGAAGTAAATACCTCTTCCTCATTGGCATTAGTGGAGAAAGACGGAGAAAGAAGATTTATACACTGCTATGGCGCAGATGGAACATTTACAGAAAATGATGTTGATTGGAATATAATTAAAGGGTGTAAAATTCTTCATATTGCAGGAAGTTTGCTTATGCCGACATTTGACGGAATTCAGACAGCGCATGTTTTAAGTAAAGCGAGAAGTATGGGTATTACGACATCACTAGACACTGCATGGGACGCCAAGGGCAAGTGGCTTGAAACAATTGAGCCATCTCTGAAATATGTAGATATATTCCTGCCAAGTATTGAGGAAGCAAGAATGATAACAGGTTTGGATTCAGCAGAAGAGATAGCGGATTTTTTTCTTAAATATGGTATGAAGATTGTCGGCTTAAAAATGGGTAGCAAAGGCTGTTTTGTTAAGTCTTCTAAAAATGAAGTTGTAAAACTTCCGATTTTTAATATTAATGCAGTGGATGCTACTGGTGCTGGAGATGCTTTTGTTGGGGGTTTTTTAGTGGGTGTATTAAAAGGTTGGAACTTACGCAAGACAGCTGAGTTTGCCTGTGCTGTTGGAGCATGCTGTGTAGAAGCTATGGGCGCTAAAGCAGGCATCAGAAGCCTTGATGACACGATTAAGTTTATAAAAAAAGCATAAACAAGGCTGTTTTTAATGGTATGCAGGATTATTGATTCAGGAAGTAACACTGGCTCAAGAAATATGGCAATAGATGAAGCTATCTTTTCCTGTCATGCTGAAACAGGTTTTGAATATACATTGCGTCTGTATACATGGACTCCTCCTGCTGTCTCAATTGGATATTTTCAGGATTTAGAACAGGAGATTAATTTAGAGAGTTGTGAAAAATTAGGTATAGATTATGTGCGCAGACCTACAGGAGGAGGAGCAATACTACACGATATGGAACTAACCTATTCATTTACCGCTAGTACTGGTGGAGTTATCCCCATAAATATCTGCGAATCATATAAAGTCATATGTGGAGCGATTATTATCGGTTTGAAATCATTAGGAATTAAAGCGGAAAATAGGCAAGGAGAAAGAAGATTAAAACAGAGAAAGTCTCCAGTATGTTTTGTTGAATCGTCAAATTACGATATTATAGTTCAAGGGAAGAAAATAGTAGGCAGCGCGCAGAGAAGGGTAAAAGATAAGCTTATTCAACATGGTTCTATTCTAATTGATTTTGATACGGAGAAGATGCACAGTATTTTTAAAACCAGTTTACCGTTTAAAAGGTTTCACAGGAATTTTGTAAATAATGTAACCTGCCTAAAACAGGAGTTAGGTTCTTCTATTAATTCAAATAAATTAAAATGCGCAATATGTCTTGGGTTTAAAGAATTATTTAAAACTGAGGTTAAAGAAGAGGGTTTGACAAATACAGAGATGACTCTTGTATTAGCTAAAATTTAATATGGCTAAGATAATCTTCATTACAGGTGGCGCAAGGAGTGGTAAGAGTAGTTTTGCGGAGAAATTAGCGTCAATACTTGGAAAGGACGTTCTTTTTCTGGCTACTGCAGAAGCCATGGATAAAGAAATGGCAGACAGAATCAACAAGCATAAATCAAAGAGAAGCAGCACATGGAAGACAGTTGAGGAGCCAATAAACATTAACATTTTAAACAAATTTAAAGATTTTGAAGGCGCTGTTATTTTAGACTGCATCACATTGTGGCTGTCTAATATGATACATAAATTCGGCATTAAAAATGCAGAAAGCCGCATTCTTGGGGATATTCGAACACTACTAAAAACAGCAAGAACTTCAAAATTTACACTTATTGTTGTGAGTAATGAGCTAGGACTTGGCATAGTGCCTGAAAACAGATTGGCGCGTAAGTTTAGAGACGTTGCAGGAGAATGCAATCAGCTCATTGCAAGCATGTCAGATAAAGTGTATCTTATGATTTCAGGCATAGAACTTAAAATAAAATGAATATTCTTCATATAAATACAGAATGCGGCTGGAGAGGCGGAGAAGTGCAGATGATGTATCTTATGGATGGTTTGAGGATAAAGAAGCATAACAATATTATATCCGCTCAGCCAAATAGTGTGCTGGTAAGAAGGGCTATTAGCAATAATTTCAGAGTATGCCCTGTAAAAATGCAAGGGGAACTGGATTTTAAGGCTGTTAGAAGTATCTGCAGAATAATAACAGATGAACGCATAGATATTGTTCATGCGCATACCTCTCATGCCCACACAATTGGAGCAGTTGCTGCAAAGATAAAGAAGATTCCTTTTGTTGTCACGCGCAGGGTTGATTTCAAGGTTGCGCGTAACGTTTTTTCAAACATAAAGTACAATTATCTCACAAATAAAATAATTGCAATATCCAATGCTATTAAGAACATACTGATAAACGCAGGTGTTCCTCAGAACAAAATAGCTGTTGTTTACAGTGGAATTGATATAGCAAAATTTAATAATATAAGTAATACTCAGTATTTATACAAAGAGTTTAATTTATCGAAATATTCACCAGTTATCGGCACAATTGCGCATCTGACAGATCACAAGGGGCATAAATATCTGTTTGACGCTGTCCCAGACGTGTTAAAAAAATTCCCAAATACGGTTTTTCTCATTATTGGCAAAGGGGAACTGGAACAAGCCTTGAAAAAACAGGTTAAGGAGCTGGATATTACAGGAAATGTAATCTTTACAGGGTTTCGAAAAGATATCGGCGAATTATTATCAATAATGGACCTTTTTGTTCTTCCTTCTCACCTTGAGGGGTTATGCACTTCTCTTATGGATGCAATGCTGATGAAGCTGCCTGTTATTGCAACAACAGCTGGCGGAATACCAGAGGTTGTTGTGCACAAAGAAACAGGTATTCTTGCCCTGCCTAAGAATCCAAAAGCGCTGGCACATGCTATCATACAGTTGCTATCCAATAAGGAAGAGGCAAAGAAAATGGGGGAGAGGGGACTGAAGCAGGTGAATAGCATGTTTAACGTGTCCAGAATGGTTGAGGGAACAGAGAAGGTATATATGAGTAGAGCAAAATTCGTTTTTGGAAGGCAATGAATCAGGAGCAATAATCTTTCCTAACTGGGGAAGAATGAATGCAGAGATTATATATGAATTAAAAAGAGAAAAATATCCTTTTGTTCTAATAGACAGATACTATATAGATTTAGAAACAGACTATGTGATTACGGATAATAAGAGAGGTGGATACACAGCCGCTGAATATCTGATAAAACTTGGGCATAAAAGGATAGGAACAATACACGGTATAGAATGCACTGCTGTAAAAGACAGGTTTGAAGGTTACAGGGAAGCGCTTCGTGATTATAAAATACTTCTTGACCTTTCTCTGGTAAAAAAAGTTCCACAGAATAACGAGTTTTTAAAAGAAGAACCTTCAAACGGTGGATTAAAATTATTATTACATACCATTAGTAAAAATCAGGGCAAACGGACAAATGAATTGGCCAGGTTATTAAAGATATCAGAAAGAACAATTGAGAAGCAGCTAAAAAAATTAAAGCAACAAGAGAAAATTCTTTTTAGAGGGAGTAAAAAAACAGGTGGCTATTTTGTTAAATCATAAACCAAAAAAAGAATTTGGCATATAACAAAGAATGGTTATATATTGTTATATAACTAAAATTTGTTATGGATTGATATAATCTGCATGAGGAAAAAAGAAGCTTCCATCTGTCGCAATAGTTTGTTAACCATATCAAGAAGCTTGAGAGAATTGTTGAATAAAAGACTGGTTACGCAAAAGAGGTCTGGTAGAAATAGTGTTTACTCACCGTCCCTGGATGCCAAAGTGGCTTACCAGACGTTATATTAGAAATAAAATCCTCCTTTAGCGAATGGAAAGAAATAATTTCCTACCTATGCGGAGGCTGAGAAACATAGGTAACACTCGTGGTATGATAGAAGACAGGTGGGAATGGAAGAAACATCCAGTGATTGTGATAGATTTTAATGGGATTACGATGGATACTCCGGAGAACCTTTATGCAAGTTTGGGTAACAGCTTAGATGAGATAGGCAAACAATATGGTGTAAAATTAGAAAAACAATTGTTAAAGGAGAAATTCAAGGAACTAATTTTAATGCTCAGGAGAGAAACGGGAGAGGATGTAGTAATACTAATAGATGAATACGACAAGCCCATAATAGAGCATATAGGAAGAGGCAAGGAGAGGTTAAAGATAGCAAAAGCCAACAGGGACATATTAAAAGGTTTTTATGGAGTGATAAAAGAGGCGGATGTAGCGAATGTAATCAGGTTTGTGCTATTGACAGGGGTAACAAAATTCAGCAAAGTCAGCATTTTTTCAGAACTTAACAATTTAGCAGATATAACAATGGATGGGCGGTACTGCACAATGCTTGGTGTAACAGGTGAGGAAGTGAAAAAATACTTTGATGATCATATAAATAGCGTAGCCGCTGCACAGGAAATCAGCCGTGAAAATGTGCTTGGAAAGCTGAAAAGTTACTACAATGGATACAGGTTTTCAGAGGAAAATAAAAAGGTTTATAACCCTTTTTCAATATTGAGATGTTTTTCCGAAAGAAAATTCAAGAACTACTGGTTTGAGACAGGCACACCCACGTTCCTGGTGAATCTGATAAAAGAGAATAATTATTACATGCCTGACATAGAAAAGTTAGAATTAGTAGAAGATGATTTTTCCACTTATGATATAGAAAATCTCAAAATAGAGGCTCTTTTATTTCAAACAGGATACATAACCATAAAAGGGATAGATGAGCCGCTTTATATTCTTGGTTATCCCAATGATGAGGTAAAGATTTCCTTTACAGGTGTATTATTTGAGAGTTTTTCAGCGCTTAACTCAAGAGAAAGGACCAAGGGAATAAAAGCCGCCAGAGCATTAATGGATGGACGTATAGAAGAATTTATTGAAGGGATCAAGGGTATATATAGTGAAATTGCCTACAGTTTACATCCTAAGAACAAACAACAAAAAGAGAATTATTATCATACAATATTCTATTTAACATTAAGTATGAGCGGAATAGACGTAAGGAATGAGGTGTTGACCTCAACAGGCAGGATTGACCTTGCAATAGAGTTTGCGGACAGAATTTACATAATGGAGTTCAAGTGTAATCAATCCTCAAAAGATGCCATAGAGCAGATAAAAGAAAAAAAGTATTACGAAAGATACCTTCACACAGGCAAAGAGATAAATCTCATCGGGATAAACTTTTCTACCAAGAAAAGAAACATAGACAACTGGGAAGTAAAGAAGGTATAAGCATGGTTAATTCGTTAAAATGAAAGAGAAAATGAATAAAGCGACAAGAAATTGGCTTGATATGGTTGATTGCGATTTAGCTTAAACAAGACACTGGAGACAATAGAGTGTATAAAGCAAGATCCTCAAAGTCAAGGTAAATTCCATAGCGCCTACCAATACGCATTATATCCGCACCTGACCATTACCAAATATAAGGTATTTGTAGGTTGTGAGTTCTTCCAGTCCCATAGGTCCTCTGGCATGCAGCTTGCCTGTGCTTATACCAATTTCAGCGCCTAATCCAAATTCGCAGCCATCAGTAAATCGAGTAGAAGAGTTGACATATACAGTAGCAGAGTCTACTTCTTTCATAAACCTGTCTGCAGATGAACTATCTTTTGTAATTATAGCGTCAGAATGGCAGGATCCATATGTATCAATGTGATTGATCGCCTCTTGTTCTGAGGAGACTATCTTGATGGAAAGTATTAAGTCAAGATATTCAGTTGCCCAATCCTTTTCCTTTGCCAGTTTTATTTCAGGAACAAGTTTTTTTGTCTTTCTACAGCCCCTTATTTCAACGCTCGCATTCCTGAACATATCTATCATCTGAGGCAGATATGCATCCGCGATATCTTTATGAACAAGAAGCGTCTCCATTGCATTGCATACTCCTGGGCGCTGGACTTTCGCGTTAAAACATACAGCTTTTGCAATATCAATATCCGCATGTTTATCAACATAAGTGTGACATATTCCGTCACTATGTTTAATTACAGGTATAGTAGAGTTCTTAGCAACAAATTGTATAAGACCAACACCTCCGCGCGGAATTATAAGGTCAATGTATTTGTCCATTTTTAACATGCGATTCACCATTTTACGATCAGTGCTTTTTATCATCTGTATGCTTGCCCAAGGAACTTTTGTTTTTCGCAGACTGTTTATCATTATTTGATATAAAGCAATATTTGAATTTATAGATTCTTTTCCCCCACGAAGAATAACAGCGTTACCAGCTTTTAAGCAAAGGCTTGCTGCATCAACAGTAACATTAGGCCGGGATTCATAGATTATACCTATAACTCCAATAGGCACACTTACCTTTTCTATTTTTAGTTTATTTGTCCTTGTTGTTTTGCTAAGTACTCTGCCAACAGGATCTGGGAGTTTAGTTATTTGCTTGAGAGATTCGCAAATATTTTTTATTCGCTGTGGAGATAAAGTTAGACGGTCTATTAAAGGAGGAGACAGGTTATTTTTTTTTGCGTTTTTAATATCAATGAGATTTACAGATAAAATTTTAGCTTTATTTTTTTCAATACCATTGGCAATGGATAGAAGAGCTTTATTTTTTTCCTCTGTTGAAAGAGTTGCCAATACTCTTGATGCATCTTTTGCGCTTTGAGCGATTTTTCTTATCATAATATTACCAGATTGTCTCTATGTATTACTGTCAATTTTCGGAAGAAAAATCGTCCCGACTTTTTCTCCACTCATTATTTTGGAAAGAGTATTCTTCTTTAGCCCATTAGCTATTATCACGGTTACACCTGTATGGGTTCCCATTTTTGCTGCAGCTATTTTTGTCAACATTCCTCCTGTTCCCGTTTTTGAGGCAGAAGCGTACGACTCTATCTTAGATCGGATTTTATCAACCTCAGATATGAGAGAAGCTTGCTTGTCTTTTTTAGGATCAACAGTAAACAGTCCATCAATGTTAGAAAGCATAATTAGAAGATCTGCATCCAGGAGATTAGCAACAAGTGCGGAAAGAGTATCATTATCTCCAAACTTAATTTCATCAGTCGCAACAGTGTCGTTTTCATTAATAATAGGAATAACATTCTCTTTAAATAGTTCCATTATTGTGTTGCGTATATTGAGGTATCTAAGTCTGGACTTAAAGTCATCTCTTGTAAGAAGAATCTGCGCAGTGTGATATCCTCTTTTTATGAAGACCTCTTCATAAGTATGCATTAGTTTATTCTGCCCTACAGCCGCTGCCGCCTGTTTTTTTGATATTGTCAAAGAATGCTTCTCAATACCCAAAGCCTTCATACCTGCGCCTATAGCGCCGGAGGACACAATAATTACTCTAATATTTTGTTTTCGCAGTTCAGCTATTTCCATGGCAATATCAGATATTCTTGCTCTGTTTAGTCCTGTATCTGAAGTTAGTACATATGTGCCTATCTTAATAACAATGCACTTGGCGCTCTTGACTAGTTCTTTTCTATTCATAACATTCCTATCTCAAAATTATTCATACCTTTGCCAGCATTGCTGAACCTATTATGCCAGCCTCCTCACCAAGCTGGGCGCGGACAATTCTGGTTTTTTCTGCTAGAAATGGGAAAACTCGTTCTTTAATCATATCTCTAAGTGGGTCAAAGAGATATTTGCCGGTATTAGCTATTCCGCCGCCAATTACTATTAGCTCAGGATTTAGAACGTTTATAATACCAGCTAGCGCAGTTGCCAGATATTGGGCGGTTTCGTTCCATATTTCAATTGCAAGCGTGTCTCCCACTGCCGCAGCTTCATAAATAATCTTTGGTGTTATTTTCTTCAAATCTCCTGCAACCAGTTTTGGAATTATGCTTTCTTTTCTTTGTGTGAGTTTTTCAATGGTTCTTTTTATGATCCTATCTCTGCCGATATAGCTTTCAAGGCATGCTCTTCCGCCGCATATGCATTTCGGACCATCAACATTTACAGGGATGTGCCCGATCTCTCCTGCGCTAAGTGAGCTTCCGCGATAGATCTTTCCATCTATTATTATCCCTCCGCCAACACCTGTGCCAAGGGTCAGGCATACAATATTCATTGCATCTTTCCCCGCGCCGCATTTTAATTCGCCGTATGCCATGATATTAACATCATTATCAATAAACGTTGGAATATCCAGAGCAGACTCAACGTATTCCTTCATATGCACATTCTCAAATCCTTTAATATTTGTTAATCCGCGTATTATTCCTTTTTCACTATCTACAAGACCTGGTGATCCTATACCGATACCTGCAATTTCTGATTTATCTTTTCCTGCCTTGCTTGTAATATTCTCAATAGCTTTAACAATTTGTTTCAATACAATATCTTTACCCTCTCCAGTATCTACTACAATTTTTTCTAAGATTTTGCCGTCCATATTTACGAGGCCTGTCTTTAAATTTGTTCCTCCAAGGTCTACGCCGATTAAAAAATTTTCCATAATATCTCCCTCGCTTCTTTACATCCCCCTTAATCCCCCTTCGAAGGGGGATGGTTTTGCCGTAGGCGAAACCAGGGGGATGTTCGCCCATTCCCAATCTTATATCTAAATCGAACAACAAGCTGGATAACAATACAAATAATCATAAAAATTATGCACATTGAATATGCTCCAAAAGCAGAAAATGTTTTTGCCATAATTCCGCCAAGAAGTGTTCCAAATAAGCTTCCACTTACCAATATTGCTTCATGTAAACCTGTTTTCTCTTTTTTTCCGCTTCGCGCTTGTGAACTGTAGAATAAACTTGAAGAATATAAAAAGCCAACGGATATTCCTATTAGAGAAAAGGCTAATATCCACCACATAACATTATGGGAGAAAACAAGTATTACAAGTCCGAATATTAGCATAAGCTCATAGAAAAGCAAATGTGAGAATGAGTACTGCCATCTATGATTTAATCTGAGAATAAAAAATATTGCAATCTGGAGTATTCCCAAAACTGCTCTGAGGGAACCTATGACTAATGGAGACATGCCAGCATCTATGGCAAATTTCGGGAAAAGCCAGATTATAACTCCTATAGAAGAGAACACAGCAAATACACCTATCCATGCAAGTATCAGGAAGAATTTGGACTGCGGCGGATTGTTCTTATTGTGATTATTTTGAACAGCGTATCCTATTATTGGATTAGTTGATTTATTGTGAATATGTCTGGCTACAAGATATATTCCTATAAAACTTAATATCAGGTTGAGAATGAATAACATATTAATATTTATGCATGAAATGATGACTCCGCTTGTAAAACAGCCTATAACCGATGCAGAACCCCATCCAATATTAAATTCCTGAAGACTGCGGGTAGCCTGCACAGGATTCAGTCCGATAGTTATGTGAGATTGATATGTAGGCCAGAACATTGACAGAACTATACCCATTAATCCGCATAACACAATGATAGCGAGAATATTATTGAATAACAGAAATCCAAGTATTATAAAAGGATATGTAATGGAAACAGACAGAATAGCAGTTCTTTTATTGATGCGATTTGACAGCAAACTCTGAATAATACATAATGGCGCGTAGAAGATTGAAAATGCACTTCCTGCCAGACCCAGAATAAACGGATTGCTGACTCCTAAATCAATTATACGAAGTGGGATTGCAATAAAGAGACTTGAGCCGATAAAAGCATATATAAAAGGAATTATAAATATATTTACCATTTGAATTCTCAGCTAGTATGCCAACTACAGCACACAGTGTCAAGAGAATGCGCTTTCACCCTACCTTTTTGATATGAAAGAAAGCAATTAAGAAGATATGATTGACAGAAGATTGCTGGATTTTGATTTTATTTTATTCTTTACAACGATTATATTATGTATGGTTGGCATAATATTTATCAAAAGCGCTGCCAGCGCGCTGGAAATTGACTACGCAAAGAAGCAGCTTTTATACTTTTCTATTGGATTAGTTGGGCTGATAATTGCAGTAACGTTCAATTATTCTAAGATAGCTAAGCATACAATACTAATTTATACGCTGTCTGTTCTATTATTGATAATGGTTCTTCTTATAGGCAAAGGCATAGGCGGCGCAAAAAGGTGGATCTCTTTTGGCATAGTAAGTTTTCAGCCATCAGAATTATTTAAGATTACGTCTATATTAATGGTAGCGTATTATTTGGATAAGATTGGGAAGAGAGTAAGTAAATCAAAAATACTGGTTTATGTTTTTTTGATTGTAGCTTTCCCAATTTTGCTTATTATTATCCAACCGGATCTTGGCACTGCTCTCTCTCTAATTTTTGTGATCTTTATTGTTGTATTTGTCTCAGAAGGAAGCATTCGGAATATGTTGATTGTAATTGGAACAAGTCTTGCCAGTTCTCCGTTTTTATGGAAATTTTTGAAAGCGTATCAGAAGAAAAGACTGTTGGTTTTCATAAATCCGGATGTAGATCCTTTAGGCGCAGGTTATGCTATAATTCAGTCAAAGATAGCTGTTGGAGCCGGTGGATTGTTTGGATTGGGATGGAAAAGAGGTTATCAGACACATCTTAACTTCATACCGGAACTTCACACGGATTTTATCTTCTCAACAGTAGCCGAGGAATGGGGTTTTATAGGAGCGTGTGTATTGTTATTACTCTACGCTATTCTTTTCTGGCGTATGTTTAGTCTGGCAGCATTGGTAAGAGATAAATTAGGTCTGCTTGTAATTGTTGGAATAATTTCTCTCTTTGCCGCGCATATTTTTATCAACATAGGAATGGCAATAGGGATAATGCCTATTACAGGACTTACTTTGCCGTTTTTAAGTTATGGAGGCTCATCCTTGGTTGCAAACATGTTTTTAGTTGGTTTAGTACTCAATATAGGAATGAGGAGGTTTAAGATTTAATATGAATGTTATAGGAGTTGGAGTAGATATAGTTGAGGTAAATAGAATTGAAGCCGCTATTAAAAGATTTGGAGATAGATTCCTGAAGAAAATATACACAGACATAGAAATAAAGTATTGTAATACAGGGAAATTAGCTTGCCAGCACTTTGCAGGGAAGTTCGCAACAAAAGAAGCAGTATATAAAACATTAAATATTGATTGTGTTATAAAATGGATGGAGATAGAGATTAGAAATTCAGAGCAAGGTCAGCCGTATGTAGTTCTTCATGGCAGAGTAAAGAAAATTGCTAAAGAGAAGAACATTTCAAGCGTTTTTGTAAGCATTTCTCATATAAAGACTCGCGCAGTAGCTTCCGCAGTGGCTGTCATGTAATTAGACACTGCTGACAAAACAAGATATAATAAATTTAATATAAAACTGATAGATACCAAAGGAGATGATTAGATGATTTCTAGATATTCTCTGCCTGATATGAAAGGAATCTGGAGTGATGAGAACAAGTTTAATACATGGCTCAAGATTGAACTGCTTGCATGTGAAGCTCTGTGCGAGCTTGGTGATATACCAGAAAAATCTTTGAAAAAGATAAAAGATAAAAGTAAGTTTGATATAAAGAGAATTCATCAGATAGAGAAAGTGGTAAAACATGATGTAATCGCTTTTCTTACATCTATCTCTGAAAAAGTAGGCAAAGATGCGCGTTTTATTCATATGGGACTTACTTCTTCCGACGTATTGGACACTGCTCTTTCTTACAACATGACTCAAGCTGTAGATTTGCTTTTGAAGGATTTACAGAATCTAAGGACTGCGCTTAAGAAACTAGCTAAAAAACATAAGACTACTATTATGATCGGCAGATCCCATGGTGTGCATGCAGAACCAATGACATTTGGATTAAAAATGCTTCTCTGGTTTGATGAAGTTGGGAGGCATATACATAGACTTGAACATGCAAGGAATACAATAAAATACGGGAAAATCTCAGGCGCAGTAGGGACTTACGCTAATATAGATCCATATGTGGAACAATATGTATGCAAAAAACTTGGGCTTTCCCCATCTCCATTATCAACACAAGTATTACAAAGAGATAGGCATGCAGAATTAATGACAACATTAGGTTTAATTGCAAGCTCTCTTGAGAAATTCGCTACTGAGATAAGAGCATTGCAGCGCACTGAAGTTAACGAAGCTCAGGAGTTTTTTGCAAAAGGACAAAAGGGCTCTTCTGCTATGCCTCATAAGAAAAACCCTATTATTTGTGAGCGTATATGCGGACTGGCAAGGCTAGTCAGAGCTAATTCCATACCTGCAATGGAAAATATCTCTTTATGGCATGAAAGGGATATTTCACACTCATCTGTGGAAAGGGTAATTATCCCTGACAGCACAATTGCTCTGGACTATATGTTAAGTAAATTTACCGGCATAGTGAAAAATCTTGTAGTAAATACTAAAAACATGAAAAAGAACATAGACAAGACCAAAGGCAGTATTTTTTCTCAAACAGTATTATTGAAACTAATAAAGAAAGGATTAATCAGAGAGTCCGCATATAAAATAGTACAACAAAGCGCAATGAAATCAACAAAAGAAAAAAGAGATTTTAAAACAGCCATCCTAAAGAACAAAAAAATATGCAACATATTATCCATAGAAGAAATAGAAGAAAGCTTTGATATTAAAATACACCTAAAAAACGTTGAAGAAATTTATAAGAGATTCGGTATTTAATACATAGGGGCATAAGATATTATGCCCCTACATTTGAATGCGTGTATTATTTATCTTCTTCTGCAGGTACTTCAGGCATATGCATTAGCATATCACTGCCGCATTTAGGACATTTGAGCATTCCCATCGCCATCTCATCGTCCATACTGCGAATTCTTCGCTCAAAAATATGCTTGCATTTTTTACACTGATACTTTATAACCCGAACAGCCTTCTTTTCCTCACATTCAGGACATTTTATAGGAGGAGTCTGATATTCTGCCCTAAAGCGAGCATCACAGTTTTCGCATACATAATTCATTATTGGGCGAGGATACTTTTTGGGCATTAATCTCGTTATCATAAATGCCACACAAACTACAATAATCAGGATAAGCCCTACAACTACCAGCGGATTCTGCTTTTTCTGTTCAGGTTGCTGTGTTTCGTTACTGCTGAGAACCATATTATCACCTCCTCTTTAACGTGGTTTTATATATTTTCAGGCAGCTTAGCTACCCATATATCAAAGTTTCCACTTTTATCTGACTGAAAGGCAATTCTGCTTCCATCAGAAGAAAAGCATGGATATAATTCATTATATTTGTCATCCGTAATCTGAACTGGGTTAGTGCAATCACTATTCATGATCCAAAGATCATAATTCCCACTTCTATTAGATATAAAAGCTATCTTATTTGTTTTTAATGAAATACTTGGGAAGCTATTCCATGCGTCCTTTGTTAAACATGTGCTCTCTTTCTTATCAATTCCTATTAAGTGCAAGTCATTATCACTGAAAAAAAGAACCTTTTTAGCATTATCCATCCAGCAAGGATAATCATGATATCCTTTTGTAGTGATATATTCAGGCTTGTCGTTTAGAGTCTTCATTATCCATAGGTTATTTTTAGAAACAAAAACAAGTTGTTCGTTAATCGGCGAACATGAAGGGTTATATCCCTGTACTCCTTTGCCCAATTGCCTAAGATTAGTTCCGTTACTGTTAATTATACGCAATTTAGGTTCTGCATTATCATTCAATTTTGCGGAACTAAAGATTATTGTGTTCCCATCAGCGCTCCAAGTTGGCCGATTATCCAGTGTTGCTGTATGAGTTATACGCTTTGGTTTTTCCTTTCCCTCAGAATCTACAATCCATATATTTTGCACATCATCCCGATAGGATGCATAAGCTATTTTAGTGCCATCCGGGGAAAAAGCGGGAGCAGAATCATATTCATAAGTTTTTGTAATCCTTATAAATTCTATGCCAACCTTTGTCTTTTCTTTTTTCTTTTCCTGCCTTTTTTTTGTAGCTCTTCTCAATTCTGCTATTTTCTTACTTGTGTCTATAGTCTCTACATCATTTTTTTTGCATCCAAACACAGACAGACAAATTATTAATACCACAAAAAAAGCTGCATATCGTTTCATATTAAGCCTCCAAATTTATTATTGAAATAGATTATACAAAATTAAATATCAAACTTCAACAGGACAAATTGCCTCATCAAAAATCTACACAAGATATATATCTTTGGTAGTATCTATTGAACTCAAGTCCTTTTGCTGCAAATCATCAGAAGAATTTGCAAATAACGGGCTAATTTCTATCCTGATTTTCGCGTTTCCCTTTTTGTCAAACGAAATATTATCTCCCACTTCTTTAAGCCAGCGCGCGCATCTATTCATATAGAGCTGTCTTCCGCTTTCAACAGAATCTACACCTGTTAAATTTTTTATTGGAGAGAATTCATTCTCACGAATGACTTCTATGTTTGCAACATTCTTAGCGAACTTTAATGCATCAAAGATAAATGTTTCAAATTTTATTCCATTCTTGTTCTTCGGCTTAATATACTCGCCGCTATTATTCACATAAGGTATATTCTTTTCTGCTATATGATACGGAAGCTTTATCCCTTTTTCAGTAAGAGACTTTACAAACTCTGTATTTAATATATGAATCGCTATGCTTCCTGCATTAAATTTCGAAGACCCGTCTTTATCTTTATCACGCATATGCTCTTCCGGTAAATCACTGTATTCAATAACCGAATATTTCTTATCCACTATTACAACTGCTCCGACTTTCTCTGAAGGAGCAATTTTAGGCGTTACCTTATTTGACATTTGAGCGCCTGCTTTTACATGATAACCTATAAAAACAGGGTCTAATACTTTGACAATAAGATTGTCCACCTGAAAGTAACTTATATATTCAATACCCTTTTTCATCATCTCTCGAATAACTCCACTCTCCCTGAGAGCAAACAAAGCTCCTCCATGTCCATCCGGGCTTTTGGAAATTTCATGCTTTGAACTCATAAGAAATTTACCGTCTTTATCTATTGCAGGAAGCATTCTTTGAGAAAAAAATCGCACCTGATCTTTATCCATGCCAAAATATTTATTGTCTTCAAAAAATTTTATTGTCTGCTTATGAAGCGGCTTGCTCGTCATAATGTACCACATGAGCTGAACATTATATTTCTGCTGCGCTTTAAGTATCTTTTCTGCATGAAATTGAAATATGCTGTTACCAGATATTGGACCAATAGGATACGCTCCTTTTGGTCCTTCAAATCCAAGCCTTGTTCCCTGTCCTCCTGCAACAACAAAACAAGCTGCTTTACCATCTCTTATACACTGCTCACCTATCTTTCTTGCCTCTCTCTGACGCAGTATCTCATGTTCAGTTCCTGGAATTTTAATAATTTCTGGGCTTTTAATACTGTCAAATAATATGGGTGTTTCCTTCCTTTCCAGATACTTATTAACTAATTTCTTCATGAGCTCAAAATCAATACTCTCAATATCTTGAAGAAGTTCTTTGCGTTGGATATCATCTAACTGTTTCCACCATCTAAGAACATGTTCTTGATTGTAATTTTGCAACTTGTTTCTAATCCTCCGGATGCAGGTTTTTGTCTGTGGCGCGGACTTTTTCTTCTGGAGATTCAACATCTGAGAATTTTCTCTTGGCAGATGGAATATCTTTCTTTTCTATAGGTTCAAAACGCTCTATTTCTGGCGCTTCATCTATTGTAAGTGTCTCTATTAACCGATGATATGGTTTATTAGAAATAGGTTCTTCTCCTGTAGCCAGGAAAAAATATCCAACCGCAACTAAAACAATGGTGATGACAATTGACGATACTATAATTAACTTAACATTCACTTCTCATCCTCCATATGTTATTTTCCTAGATCCGTCCATGACTGTATAATTGGTCTAACAGGAAGTCCCGGCGGTGGGAAATTGTAGATATTTGCATCGTATAAATACGCTCTATCTGAATACGGTGACATATTGCTTTGAGATGCCATAATCCTGTTGCCATATATTCTCAATCTATTCTTATTAGCGTCTCCACTTGAGGATGTAAACCGTCCTCCTGGTGCCGTATAGAATATTCCTGAAACTTCAAGATTTTGCCTAAGAAAGAAAAGGTCGTCTGACGCCAGGTAAGCGGCTGAGTCGCTTGCGTCCGAATAGCCTGTGCCATTTGCATAGTTTACATCTCCCTGAAAGAATATATCATCCGATGCCACTACAGTAACATGTCCTTTAATTGTTCCCCTGACATGCGCGTCGCCGTTTACATAAAGCACTCCTTCCTGCGGCAATACAGAGGTTGAGAGTAACGTCGTATAGGAAGCATCACTATATTCTTTTACAGTTGTAGAAGTGCCATTATCCGTAAAGTCTAGATATTTCGTTCCTGCCAGCGCCAGATCATTATTTGCCGCATAAAATGTCATGTCCAGTATTGGATATTCTACTATTTGGTCAGGCTGCAATGTGTGCAGATCAGCTGGAAGATCCCCGTCTCCTATATTCCAGCCATCATCTATGGTTCCGCCATTGTCAAAAATCCCACCCAGGTACGCGTCTCCATGCACGTCTGAGCTGGCTTTGGAAGAGAAATTACCTTCAGCGAAAAGGTCGCCAAAAATGTCAACATTCACCGAAGCAGCGTAATTCCCTGTTAGATACATCCTCATCCTGTTTGCTGGAGAAAAAGGCGTGCCGCGTGGAGAGACTCCGTCATCCCTTCCATACTGCGCTCCGTTTCCAGAACCCCAGTTAGCCGTATCTACAAGCACCATATATCTTGGAAGGGCTGACTCAAGAGATGCCACCACATTTATGGTTCTTGTCCGTCCGTGAAAGTTTCCTATTGACATCATACTCACTGTATCTGGCCCTGGAAGAACATTCAGAGACATGTTAACTGTATATGTCTCCTGTGGATCGCTCGCTATTTGGGTTTGCGGAATACTACTTGCGTCAGGAGCGTATTGATTTTGACTCAACTGATATATTGCCTGCTCTACGCCTGCTTCAGCAAGATAAAACGCTCTTGTTGAATCATTCAACTGGTCGGTCATTCTGCCTTCATTGGTAACAAGAACAAGATAGCTGCTTGTTGCAATAGCAGAAATAAGAAGAAATATAAGCGCTGCTATCATAGCTGTGCCTTTACAGAACCTATTTTTACTACACAGCAACTTAATCATTGCCTTTCACCCCCTTGTTAATTTCTTTTATATACGCTTGTTATAAAATCAGCGCTCTGATTCCCTCGGCTTATGCTCTGGTCAGTAACGCTAAATTCAATAGTAATCATGTTATTGCCATCATTTCTAAAAACACTTGCTCCGCCAATTTTTCCGGCTCCATCCACGATAGGCTTATCATCAGTCTCTATACCTGGATTATCCACTGATAAATCATCTATAAACCTGATTTTTGTTCCGCTAAAATAATACCCATCATTGTCAAGTTCTATGTAATCGCCCTGCATATTCACAGTTCTGTCAGTATAACTATTAAAGACAAAAGCAGTTGTTGAATTTCGTATATCGCGCGAGATCTTATCCAACGCTACACGCGCTCTTCGTTGTACATTTGTTTGTCCAACACCTCTCTCAAACATGCGCAGCCCTGTAATAAAAAGCATGGCAATAGACAGAGCAACCAGGATAAGCAATGCTGAAGCTACAGTCATTTCCATTATTGTATATGCCTTTGAATTACTAACTTTGAATTTCATTGTTAATTTATCTCTGCGTTAATAAAGTCTGTAAGGTTTCATTCACTGTCCTATCCCTGTCAGTCCAGCTGACAACCACTCTTACCATTCTCACATCTGTGGCTGGTTGTGAAACAGTTACCTGCGTAGTCATATTTGGCGTACTTCCGAGATAGGGATTGTTAGCAGTAGGTCCCCATGATGCAACTCCGTTATATCCGTTCCTTTTTTCCTCTTCTATTGTAGCCTGAGCTATCTGAACAGCAACCGTCCTGTTCGTATTTCTTACGGCAAACCTGTATGCAAGATTATATGACATAAGCACACTTGTTCCTACCATACTAACGATCAGAATAGCCACCATAACTTCTATAAATGTCAGTCCTTTATTATTCTTCCAAACAATTCCCATTTATTATCTCCAAAATACAACAGCGGCGAGAGAAAACCCCCACCGCTATTATACATTCTTTCAGGTCTTTCAGCAACTAGCCTTATTGCAGTATAAATGGATTATCACCATCTCTACCCAGAAAAGTCGCGCTATGATCTGATCCGTTTCCACATACAACCTCAATTGCCCCATCTGAGTTTCCCGTTGCCGTGTAAGACGCGGTTTTATCAATAGGACAAGTGGGAGCTATTTTTATGTAGTTTGTAGCTCCTAGTATGTACCAATCATCATCAGCTGTCTTCCATCCAGCTCCAGCTGTCATGGCAGCATCTTTAGCATTAAGATCTTTCTCCATAGCCACCTGTTCAAGAGCCGAAGCAATCTGTTTCATGTTGTTTGTACAGACAGCCTCTCTGGAGAGATTTCTGGACTTGATGAAGTTAGGAATGGCTATTGCTGCAAGAAGTCCGATGATCGCAACAACGATCATAATCTCAACCAGCGTAAAACCTCTCTTACTGCGAAGTAATCTAATCATTTCTTTCACCTCCTCTTCAATAAATTTTTTCTTCTGTTTTATATAACAAGCATTTTTCGTGCCAAACATCCCCCTGAATCCCCCTTCGAAGGGGGACAGTTTCGCCGTAGGCGGAACTAGGGGGATGTTTTCCCCGCCTGAAAACGGGTTCAAAATATTGAACCCCTACAACGAACTTAATTATTAGGCAAAATATTTTGACATATTTGCTGGTTAGGCAAAAAAATTTGCATCTCAGAATTGTCCTTGACTTTAAACCTGTTCAAATATAAAATCAACCCAAGTAGTTTCATAAAAATATTTATTTAACTGAGCGTAGATGAAGCTATAAAGATTATCAGATTTTTCTAAGCATTTAATGGAAAAAACAGTATAGACTAAGGAGACTTAAGAGATTAAAAAGAGAAAAGCGCAGAGACATTAAAATGTAAGAAAATCTGATGCATATAGCTCCTATGTGTTTATTATAAAGGGGGTAACAGCATTATGATCAGTTTGTTAATCAGTTTGTTAAGTAGTTATATTTTTTGGATTGTGACTGCAGGAGTCGGGCTTGGGTTTGGAGTAGCAGGATATGCATATAGAAAATATAGAGCCGAGTCAAAGATAAAGGGAGCGGAAGAATACGCTGCAAAGATACTAAAAGATGCAGAAAAAGAGATTGAAACAAAGCGTAAGGAGTTGGATCTAGAAACAAAAGATGAGCTGTATAAGTTAAGATCTACATTTGAGCAGGAAACAAGCGCAAGAAGAAAGGAGCTTTCTGCTCTTGAGAGCAAGATAAGCCAAAAGGAATCAAATTTAGATAGAAAAGTTGATCTGTGGGAAAGAAGAGAACGGGATATTGCGGATAAAGAAAATAGCATAAAACGAAAAACGGAGGATTTAGGTAAGAGACAAGCAGAACTTGCTCGGACATTAGAAGAAGAAAAACGCAGCCTTCAAAGGATTTCAGAACTTACCCCGGAAAAAGCTAAAGAGATATTCCTTGCCAAAATAGCTGAAGAAGCTAAATATGACGCAGCGCTTTTAGCGAAGAAAATAGAAGATGAGTTTCGGGAAGATGCCCAGAAAAAGGGTAAGGAAATCATAGCCATAGCAATTCAGAGATGCGCTGCAGAATACACCACTGAATCTACAGTATCCGTTGTATCCTTGCCAAACGACGAAATGAAAGGGCGTATCATTGGCCGTGAAGGGAGGAATATCAGGGCGTTTGAGACTGCTACAGGTATAAATATTATTGTTGATGACACTCCTGAAGCGGTTATACTTTCCGGTTTTGATCCTGTAAGAAGAGAGATTGCGAAAGTCGCTTTAGAAAAGCTTATTGCAGACGGAAGGATTCACCCCGGCAGAATAGAAGAAGTTGTAGAAAAAGCTGACAGAGAAGTTCAAATTACTATTAAAGAAGCAGGGGAACAGGCTGCTTTGGAAGTTGGAGTTCAGGGACTTAACCCGGAAGAAATGAAACTGATCGGACGTTTGAAGTATAGAACAAGTTATGGGCAGAATGTACTGCAGCATTCAAAGGAAGCAGCTTATCTGGCGGGGGCAATGGCTGCGGAACTGGGGCAGGATATAAAGACAGCAAAGCGCACAGGTCTTCTGCATGATATAGGCAAGTCTGTGGATCATGAGGTGGAAGGTACGCATGCGCGGATAGGCGCGGATCTGGCAAGGAAATGCGGTGAACCGGATAATATAGTTTACGCGATCGCTTCGCATCATGAGGAAGAACCGTCAAATACCATCCTTTCCGTACTCATTCAGGCAGCTGACGCAATCTCTGCGTCACGACCCGGAGTGAGACGCGAAACATTTGAGAAATACGTAAAGCGGCTGGAAGAATTAGAAAGCATTGCAACATCCTTTCCCGGTGTTAACAAAACATATGCAATTAATGCCGGCAGAGAAATTAGAGTTATGGTTGAGCCTGACAAGATAAGTGATAGGGAAAGTGTTAAGCTTTTGCGTGATATAAGCAAAAAAATAGAAGAAAACTTGAATTATCCGGGGCAGATCAAGATTACTTTGATTCGCGAGACCAGAGTAGCTGATTATGCAAAATAGGCGAGAAATTGGCTAAAATTAAAATTCTTTTCATTGGGGATGTGGTTGGCAAGGCTGGGCGCTGCGCAATAGAGAAACTTGTTCCAGCCTTGTTGAATACAAACAGCATAGATATATGTATAGCAAATGGAGAGAACGCTGCAGGAGGCAAAGGAATTACGCGGAAGATCTCCAATCAGTTCTTTTCCTACGGAATAGATATTATAACATCAGGCAATCATATATGGAGTAATAAGGATATACTAAGCGCTCTGGACACGGACGGGAGAATACTGCGGCCTGCAAATTACCCTGATGGAGTCAAAGGGATTGGCTCTACAACATTTGAAAGTAAAAAAGGCTATATAATTGGAATCATAAATCTTATGGGGCGTATTTTTATGAAGCCTTTAGATTGTCCTTTTAAGACAGCGGAGAAAGAAATAAAAAAATTGAAAAAGAGAGCAATGGTAAATATTATAGATTTTCACGCTGAAGCAACATCTGAAAAGATAGCTTTAGGCAGATATTTGGATGGTAAAGTTACTGCAGTGATAGGAACCCATACCCATGTTCAAACTGCTGATGAGAAGATTCTTCCCAAGGGAACAGCCTATATTACAGATGTGGGAATGACTGGTCCCCACGACTCAATAATAGGAGCAAAAAAAGACGCTGTTTTTCAGCGTTTTCTAACGCAGGTTCCGGTAAAAATTGAAGCTGCTTCAGATGATATCTGGTTGAATGGAGTAATTATTGAAGCAGATTATGATTCCGGGAAAGCGCTATCTATTGAGAGAGTAAGCAGGAAGTTATAGACAATTATTAATTCAAAATTTTCCCTCATTCTTTTATTCCTCGTGTTCTTAATATCAGGTTGTTCTCCCAGACCCATTCGTTACGAAGAAACAAAATTTTTAATGGGCA
>JAGMBN010000090.1 GCA_023129655.1 bacterium
CCGATCAAGGGAATTGTGAATATGCGGGATATGGTAAATGACATTGCTGAAGGGGGCGCAAATGCAGTTTTAGGACATGTTGGGCTTCCTAAGCATGGTCATAGACGACATGGCAAGGACATAGGATTAATTCTGCATCTTTCTGGCAGTACTCTTTGGAGTCCTGACCCAAATGCAAAGGTTCTGGTAAACACAGTTGAAAATGCTATAAAAATGGGCGCTGATGGAATATCTGTTCATATAAATATTGGCGCTGAAAACGAAGCAGAGATGCTAAGGGATCTTGGCAGTGTCAGTGTTGAATGCATGAACTGGGGCATGCCTCTTCTTGCAATGATGTATACGCGTGGGAAGAAGGTCAAGAGTGAGTCGGATGTTGAAGGAGTTAAACATGCAGCAAGAATTGCAGCAGAATTAGGAGCAGATATTGTTAAGGTTACATATACAGGTTCAAAGGAGACTTTCTCTGAAGTTGTTGAAGGATGTCCAATACCAGTAGTTATTGCAGGTGGAGAAAAAGCGTCTAATGACAGCGAAGTGCTTGAAAATGTTAAAAACTCCCTGGAAGCAGGTGGGGCAGGGGTTTCTATTGGTAGAAATGCATGGCAGCATAAGCGCCCCAAAAAGATGGTTGAGGCAATATGCAAGATTGTGCATGAAGATGCCTCTGTAGAGGAAGCGTTAGGAATTTTGAATTAAACTCACCCTGACCCTCTCTTGAGAAGAGAGGGAAAAGGCTCTCCCTTCTCTTTGAAGAGAAGGGGCAGGGGATGAGTTAGAGAGGAGACCAATGAAACAAGTTTGGGTTAATGCAAGACCGTGGAATAAAGAGATTATTATTACGGCTCTGGAATGCGGAGCGGATATTGTTGTTATTGATAAAGGATTTAGTGAGAAAGTAAAAGAACTGGGGAAGATACAGACTGTTTCCGAGGATGGAGATCTGCGAATAGGCAAGGATGTTGTACAGATAGAAATTAAAGAGAAAAATGATGAGATCAAAGCGGCTACAATTCATAATAAATGGATAGTCATTAAGACTCATGACTGGAAAATTATCCCTCTTGAAAATCTTATTGCCCAAACAAAAGGTTTAATAGCGGAAGCAGGAAATTTAGAAGAAGCAGAACTTGCGCTGAACACTCTTGAGAAAGGGGTAGATGGTGTTTTGCTGGATATAAAGAATCCTACTGAATTAAGAAAAGTGATTAAACAACTAAAAGCAGAAAAAGCTTTGGTATCACTAAAGGCAATAAAGATCAAATCTATAAAGTCATTAGGTGTTGGAGACAGGGTTTGTGTAGATACTTGCACTAATATGGCTATTGGAGAAGGAATGCTGGTTGGCAATACAAGCTCAGGCATGTTTCTTTTGCATTCGGAATCAATAGAAAATCCGTATGTTGATCAAAGACCTTTTCGTGTAAATGCAGGAGGAGTGCATGCGTACGTGATGGTTACAGAGGGAAAAACACGGTATCTTTCGGATCTTAAAGCAGGGGATAAGGCGCTGATTGTAAACTGGGAAGGAAAGACGCAAGAGGTGATTGTCGGCAGAATAAAGATTGAGAAAAGGCCTATGCTTCTTTTGGAAGGAACCTGCAATAAACAGAAAGTGTCGCTTGTGTTGCAAAACGCAGAAACAATAAGATTAGTAACTCCTGAAGGAAAACCAGTTTCCGTTGTCAGCTTGAAGCCCGGAGCCGAAGTGCTCGGGCACACAGAAAAATCTGGCAGGCATTTTGGAATGAAGATTGAAGAAACTATTATTGAAAAATAGTTATAACATCAGTGAGGAATTATAAGAATCTGACCTGGATTTAAAAACTTGATTTGTGGGACTCTTTCCTTGTTTGCGTCATAAATTAGTTTCCATTTTGATCTGTCCCCGTATATATCAGGATTTCCGGCTATGCTGTGTAATGTGTCTCCCTTTTTGACCATGTAATATCTTGCAGGTTGTTTCTTTTTGTAAGTTCGCGCCGAAGGTGCGCTAACTTGTTTTCTACCAAGACGCTCCAATTTTTTTGCGGTTTCAATGTTTATGAAATGAGGAACAATATCTTCTTTATAAATCCATCCAAACTTATCTTTAGCGATCTTTATAAAATACCAATCATCCAATCTGCTAATCATATTAAATTTTGTTTTTCTGGACGCGCTTGCGATAATTTCCGCATTTCTTGATGGCTCGGAGTAAATCGAAGCAATTTTATTGTTTATGATAACTGTAGGGATCACAGGAGTACATACATCAGGCAGTGTTAAGGATATGTTTCTAAAGAGCTGATCAGAAATCCGATGTATCCATGTTTTTCTCATATGCAAAGCTGAATCAACAGCGCCCATGACTAAGTCTTGTGGGGATAGATATAGTAATCTGCCTTCATGACTTGTAGATATGCCGCTTGCCTGCCATAGTAAGTTGCCTGTGCGTGAATCAACCATTTTTACAGAAACTCCAATACCTACCTGGGAATAAAGCACTCCATAGAATTTTCTGTAATGAGTAATCTTCCCATAGATCAGGGCATCAGCAGGTAAGGTTTTTTCAGGATTTATCAATCCTTGTTCTTTAAGTAAAGCATCACTCTTTTTGAGTTTCATATATGTATAGGATTTTGTGCTTATATGCCTAAAGAATGTATCTCTGAGGAGGTCAGCTATATCTTTTGGAAGATTGTTGTTCTTTGTTTGAATGTTCCCGTCTTTCTTTATTTCTCTTGTAATATTTTCAAATGGAAGTATTGCTACAATTTTAGGAGGATTTTTGTAAAGAAAAGAGGATACTATATAATCCGGTTTATACTTTATTCCAAACTCTTCAAGAATATTATTCTTCTTGCTTTTTTTTCTGGCAAGTCTCAAAGAAGTGATGCAACCTGTAAGAAATACACACAATAAAACGAATATAAAGATCCTTTTTAACATATATTCGCTTGCTTTTTGATTTTTGGCAACACATCTAATACTGATTTATATCCTTCTGATATAGCTTCTGCTCCTTTGTGGAATTCCAATGTGGATATATTGTTTACCTCAGGATTAATTATTATGTCAGCTTTCTTTAGTTCTAAAACAGCTATTCTATATTCCATGATATAGAATGAATGTATTAGAACATCAATAATATTAGGAGTGTTCGGATATATTTGTTTATCTTTGTATATTTTGTTTTTCAATATACTACTAAATTCACGGATTGCTTCTATCTTGTCTTTGTTTGCCTGAATAAGCTTATCTATTTTATTATTTAATTTTGTTAGCGGTTTGTTTTTCGTGTATTTTCGACTATTAATTGTCTCAGAAGTAATACGTCCTCTTTTTTGCGGCTCTGGAATTACGTTACACGCAATAACAAATTCTGCCCCCATATTTCTTGCTATACTTACAGGAACAGGATTAACTATGCCTCCATCTACTAAAAACTTGTTTTCAAACTTTACAGGAGTAAACAACACAGGAATTGAAATGCTTGCTCTTACAGCCTCAGCTACGGAGCCGCTATTAATTACTACTTCTTCGCCTGTAGTGACATCAGTGGCCACGGCTCTAAATGGAATTTTTAAATCCTTGAATTCTATGTCTCCGATAATGGAACGCAGAAGCTCTTTAATCTTTTCTCCGTGAATGAATCCTTTTTTCAATAGAGCTAAATTCGGATCAACTAAAAGAGCTAATTGTTTCCAATCTATGTTTAAGACGATTTCTTCAAGAGTATTTATTTTGCCGTCTTTAGCGAAACAGGCGCCTACTAATGCTCCAATGCTTGTTCCTGCTATCATGTCAATAGGAATATTGTTTTCTTTTAAAGCATTCAGCACTCCAATGTGAGCCAACCCTCTTGCAGCCCCACCTCCAAGAGCAAGTCCTATCTTTTTATGTCTTCTCATTGGGAATTTCCTCATCCTTTTTTACCGTTGTATGCCCAGCAATCTTAAGCGTTATGTCATCAATAATTGCATAGATGCATGGAAGGACAATCAGTGTTAGCAGAGTGGCGCAAACAATGCCCCATACAATAGTAAGAGCCATAGGCCTTAAAAATGGGTCGTCTCCCCAGATGCCATACGCTGTTGGCGCAAGACCCAATGCTGTTGTGATTGTGGTGAGCAGGACAGGTCTTAATCTTAACTGTCCGCTTTCAATGATAGATGCTCGTCTGTCCACTCCTTTTCTGCGCAGATTATTGATGAATTCAACGAGCACGATAGAGTCGTTTACTACAATACCGTTGAGACCTACAACGCCAAGCATCATAAAGAAACCTATGGGAAGCTGATGGAAGAAAAATGCCCAGATAACACCTATTAAACCAAATGGTATAGCCATCATCACCACAAGCGGCTGAATCAATGAATTAAAGTTAGCGGCTAATATCAGGAATATTAAGAAAAGCGCTATGCTAAGGGCTTTAACAAAACTGCGTACCATCCTGACATTCTCCTCCTGCTCTCCTCCGTATTTTATAGTGTATCCCGGATACGTCTTTGAGATATCCTTAAACTCCTTAGCCAAAAGCTGATTAGTCTTTGAAGATGTTATCTTTTTAGTGTCAACGCCGGCGCGTACTGCAATTACCCTCTTTCCGTCTAAATGGCGGATACGAGTTACTGATGTTCTGTGTTCCAGACGCGCTACTTTTTTTAATGGGATGAGGCTGCCAAATTTGTTCGGGATAAATATTTTGTCAAAGGTTTCTTTTTTATTTCGTAAAGTCTCTGGGAAACGAACGATCACATCAATTTCTTCCTCAGCTTTGGTCGGTTTAATGGACGTAGCCTTTCCTCCTTTAAACGCTGAACGGATAGACGAGGCGATTTCTTTTACTGAAAGATATGAACGCGCCGCCTCATCATCATTGATCACAACTCGTATCTCGCCTTTTCCAACTTCATAGTCAGAGG
>JAGMBN010000091.1 GCA_023129655.1 bacterium
CCTGTTCCCATTGTTGTAAAAGCTGATGGACTTGCTGCCGGCAAGGGAGTGATTGTTGCAAAAACAAAAGAAGAAGCATTAGAAGCTATAGACTTAATAATGATAAAGAGAGCATTTGGGAAAGCCGGTGATAAAATTATGATTGAGGAATGCTTAGTTGGAGAAGAGGCGTCAATACTTGCATTTTGTGACGGAGAGAGTTTTATCCCAATGGTTGCGTCTCAGGACCATAAGGCAATTTATGATGGAGACAATGGACCTAATACGGGAGGAATGGGAGCATATTCTCCTGCGCCGGTTGTTAATGAAGATATGATGAAGACAGTATCTTCTCGGGTGTTTCAACCCATAATAAATAAGATGAAAGAAAAAGGCATGCCGTATAAAGGTATTCTTTACGCAGGGATTATGATTACAGAGAGTGGACTGAAAGTCCTTGAGTTTAATGTAAGATTTGGAGACCCTGAAACGCAGGTAATACTGCCAAGATTAAAGACAGACTTAATTGATATTATAGAATCCTGTATAGATGGAAAGCTGAATGAAGCAAATATTGAATGGAAAGATGAGGCAGCAGTATGTGTTGTGATAGCATCAGGAGGTTATCCGGGTTCATATAAGAAAGGAGAAATAATAACAGGTATTAAACAAGCTGAAGAATTGCAGGATGTAATTGTATTTCACGCAGGAACAAGTTTGGAAGGTGAAAATATATTGACCTCTGGCGGAAGAGTTCTTGGTATAACAGGTCTGGGAGCTAGTATTGAACAGGCTATTGATAAGGCGTATAAAGCAGTTGGAGAAATACATTTTGACAAGATGTATTTTAGGAATGATATTGCAGATAAGGCGCTAAAATACTTATAGGATGAGAACAAAAACACTCAAAGACGATTCAATTCAGCTAATAGAAATAACGGGACACGCTCCCATATCTGGATATAATGTCAAAAAACATAATCATAGCTATTATCAAATCTGCTATGTAATAGGCGGCAAAGGTACAGTATCCATTAACAATAAGAAGTTTGAAATGTCAAAGGGAGATATATTCATATTTAACCCTTTTGAATATCACAGTCTTAAATCAGATAAAAAACATCCTTCTGAAACAATAGTTATTGGAATGGGTCTGAAGAATAATATATGGAGTCTTTATATCCCCAAAGAATACAACATAATTTCAAAAATAAAAGATGCAAAAACACAAAATGTTAAAGTTATTCTAAAACATGTAATTAAAGAACACTCTAAAAAAGAACTTGGGTATAAAGAAATTGAGATTTCATTATTAAATCAGCTTTTAGTTACTATAAAAAGAATTATAATGAAAAATTCGGGCAAAAGAGCCATTTTCCCACATAAGTATGTAAAAAAAACAGATAGAACTGAACAAATAAAAAACTATATTTATGGAAATTATAAAAACAAACTTTCCTTAGATAATATTGCTCAAGCTGTTTTTCTAAGCAAGTATCACCTTTTGCATGTATTTAAAAAAGCTCTGGGAGTAACGCCTTATGAATATATTCAGCAACTTAGAATAGATGATGCAAAACACCTTCTTAATACTACGAATAAAACCATCAGCGAAATCGCGTTTGAAGTCGGTTTTGAAAGTATAAGCCAATTCAATCGCACATTCAAAAAAATCACAGAAACCTCTCCTACGCAATACAAGAATAAAAGAACCGTCTAAGATAATAAAAGCAATATATACGCATATTTTAGCAACATATGCCTTGCCTCAAGTTTATACTCTGTGATTTAATAGTTAACAAAGAAAAATTTGTAAAATTCAATGGAAGAAAATAAAAAAGTAGCATTAATTACAGGCGGAATAAGAGGAATAGGATTTGCAATAGCAAATAAATTATCAAAAGAAGGTTTTATTATCGCAATTGCAGATATTTGTTCAGTCAATACAGGAGCGTGTGTACTCTCAAAACTGTCAAAGGAAAGTGTATTTATTAAAGCAGATATAAGTTCTGCTAAGGATAGGCAAAGGATTCTGAATAAAATCAAAGATAAATTTGGCAGGATAGATGTACTTATTAATAATGCGGGAATTGCTCCAAAAACAAGGGCAGATATTCTGGAAGCGTCAGAGGAAAGCTTTGACAGGGTTTTATCAGTGAATCTGAAAGGACCGTATTTCCTAACTCAAAAGATAGCAAACTATATGATATCCCTGCTTAAAGAAGAAAAAATCCAAGATCCTGTAATTATTAATATATCTTCAATGTCTGCGTACACCTCTTCTCCCTGCAGGGGGGAATATTGTATATCTAAAGCCGGTGTAAGTATGATGACAAAATTGTATGCAGACAGACTTGCAGAATACGGGATAAATGTATATGAGATAAGACCAGGCATAATTATGACAGATATGACAAAATCTGTTAAAGAGAAATATGATGAATTAATAGAAAAAGGCGTTACTCCATTAAAAAGATGGGGGTTACCTGCTGACATTTCCACTGCTGTTTCAGCAATTGTAAGCGGCGCTTTTCCATTTTCTACAGGAGAGGTTTTTAATATTGATGGAGGCTTTCATTTAAGGAGGTTATAGTTTCCCAAACTTTAGATACTATGAAATCTTTTGAGAGATTTGAGACAAAAAGAAGTAGGTTGTATTGAGATAAGTTGCGAAAGAAGGGGGGTGAGTTTTAGTGAAAATTAGCTGTGCATAACTTACACAAGATCAATAAGGCGAAAAAGGAGGTGACAGAGAGTTTGAATTGTCGGGACGTTTCTACATATAAAGTAAAAACGCAAAAAAGTTGAAAAAATCAACTTTTTGTAACTAAACCATAACTGAAAAACAACTCGAAAAGGAGAAAGGCAATGTTTAAATTGGGAGTATTCACAGATGAGATTAGCTCGGATTTCAAAAGGGCGTTAGATGTAGTTGAAGAATTTGGTCTTAAGATAGTTGAATTGCGTGGTCTGCCTAAGTGGGAACTTAAAGCTATCAAGAGCATGCTTGAGGATAAAGGATTAACGGTGGCAGGAATTGCCTCAGGGCTATTCAAATGCGCCATAGATAATGATTACCAAAAGCAGATTGAGACATTAGAAGTCGCAATAGAACGTGCTCATTTCTTTGGTACTAATGTAGTGCGCTGTTTTGCCTTTAAAAGGGAGGAGAAAACTATTGATAATGTCTGGGATAGAATAGCAGATAAGTTTGATCAGGTTATTCAAATAGCAGAAAGAGAAAAGGTAATACTGGCATTAGAGAATGAAAACACCTGTTATGTAGGAACAGGAAAAGAGTGCAGCCTTCTCTTGAGTCGCATTAACTCACCGAATCTAAAAAGCCTATGGGATCCTGGAAATGCATGGGTTGCAGGTGAAAAGCCATATCCGGATGGTTATAAAGAAATTAAAGATAGATTGGTACATGTTCACATTAAAGATGTATCGGGTTTGACCCCAGATGGCAAAGATGGTATATGGGAACCAGTAGGTAAAGGAAAGATAGACTGGAAAGGACAGATAAAAGCTCTGGTAGATGATGGTTATAATGGGATAATATCCTTGGAGACTCATTATGTTCCAGAGGGTGGTACTCAAGAACAGGGTTCCAGAGAATCTTTTGATGGATTGAAAGGATTACTTAGCTCAATAGGAATTCAACATTTAACATAGGAGAATAAGTAAATGAATACAGTAAAAATGGGAATAATTGGTTGTGGCAGTATTCAGCGAAGACATTTGGCAGCGATTCTTAAGGATGTGCCAAGTATTCAGATAGTTGCTATTTGTGATACAAATGAAGAAAAGTTAAATGGGTTGGGCGATAGGTATAACATAAAACAGCGTTATGCAAACTATAAAGAACTTATTGCCAGAGAGGATGTAGAAGCTGTAGATATTGCTGTTTATCCTGAAGAAGTGAAGTGCGAATTAGTGAAGGAAATAGCAAAAGCAGGGAAGCATATCTTTGTAGAGAAACCTATGGCTATTTCGGTAAAAGAGGCAGAAGAGATAGCAAAGATAGTTAGGGAAAGCAAAATAAAGTTTCAGGTGGCATTTAACCGGCGATTTTTTCCTCTATATGTAAAGGCAAAGGAAATAATGAGAGATGAAGAGTTTGGTGAATTTGCTGGGTTGAATGCTTATCTTGGTTGGTCGGGTAAACTTTATCTTGATCATTTTTCAGGAGAAGGGTGGCAGAGAGAAAGATGGGAATATGAGATCGTTGACCAGGGAATTCATATAATAGATCTGGTTCAGTATTTTGGGGGAAAGGTAGACAAGGTATATGTCCAAAATCAAAAGACAGATAAAGGTATGAGCCTGTCTATTAGTATGCATTATAGGAATGGAGCGGTAGGCACACTCTTTTTAACTTCTTTTGCTAGAGGAAGGTATACGGGAAGGATGGAGATACAGAGTACAAATTATAATACCATTATTTTAGAACATGCACGCGAACTTCTATGGATATCTCCTGGTTTAGAAAAACATTGGACATCTGGCATTACCTATGGCTCATTGCAAAGTTATGCTGCTGAGTTTAAGCACTTTGCTGATTGTGTTTTAAATGACAAGTCTCCTTCACCAGGGTTAGATTGTGGACTTGATTCTGTTTGCCTATACGAGGCTATTATTAAATCCATAAGTACAGGCAAAATAGTTGAAATTAAATAACTTTAGGATAATATAAGATGACAAAACGTGAAAGAGTGCTAACAACATTAAAACATAGAGAGCCAGATGTGATTCCAAATGAGGATATTACACGATTGAGACGCACTTTGGCCCACTCGTAGAAACGTCAAAGGTATGTAAGAAAATGGGATGAAGCTCAAAGCCGTAAAGTTAAAGGATAAAACAATCTGGTCGCCATTCACTATTCCTTCCGGAATAATTACTGTG
>JAGMBN010000092.1 GCA_023129655.1 bacterium
TTGGGTTCATATCCTGTTGACACTATCGTGTAAATTTGCTAAAAAGCCGATGTTTCTTATAAGGAAAAGCGCACATGCATAAAGCAAGAACATACCAACAATTAGTAAGAGAGGATGACTTAGTAATAACCAGAGTAATTGCTAAGGAAACAGAACTCTTTATTAAAGCAAATGTGGATTTAGAAGAAGAAGCTTTGAATTCTCTCTTAAAATACCGTAAACACATAGAGGATTACATAAATCATGACCCATTATTTGAAACAGCGTTGTCCTCATATTCTCCTAATAATGATGCTCCCGGGATAGTAAAAGAAATGGCTGCGCAGGCGAGCAGGGTTAATGTTGGACCTATGGCGTCAGTTGCCGGCGCAATTGCGGAATATGTTGGAAAAGATCTTGTTGAATTTAGCGAGGAGCTTATTATAGAGAATGGCGGCGATGTGTATATGAATAGTAAAAGAGCGAGGGATGTTTGTATTTTTGCCGGAGAATCAGTTTTTAGCGAAGAGATAAAGATTAAAATAGAATCTAAACAAATGCCGATAGGCGTCTGCACATCAAGCGGCGCAGTAGGACATTCTATGAGTTTGGGATCTTCGGACGCAGTTACTGTTTTATCTAAGTCGGCAGTCTTTGCGGATGCGGCAGCTACAGCCATAGCAAATATGGTAGAAACCGAAGAAGATGTGGAGAGTGTTCTGAATTTTTCAAAAAAGATTCGCGATCTTAGCGGAGTAATTATCATAAAAAATAACACTCTGGGCGCATGGGGTGATTTTTGTATTGAAAGGAGGGGAGAAATAAAGTGCCAAAAGTCAGGGTACGAAAAGATGAACCAATTGATAAAGCACTGAGACGGCTAAAAAGGAAGATGGACAAGGAGGGTATAATAAGGCAGATAAGACAGCTTGAACATTTCGAGAAACCGTCTCAAAAAAAGCGAAGAAAAATGCTCAAGGCCAAGAAAGACGCTTACAATAGAAACAGGAATAAGGATCAGTAATGGGGTTATTTTTTCTTATTATCACTATAGCGTTGATCTTCTTGATATGGGAGATTGCGTCAGTTGCTCTTTCAATCACAGGGCTGGCGCATGACAAAGCTCGTTTTCAGGCTCTTTCCGCTTTAACGGGAACAGGTTTTACAACAAGAGATTCGGAGCTTATAATCAGTCATCGCCAGCGGCGTGCGATTGTGATGGCATTAATGATTTTTGGGAATATTGGTATTATCCTGATACTTTCAAACATTATTGTTTCCAAAACTACAGTGTATCTGTTTCTAAAACTGGGCATTCTTTCCGCATTGCTGTTTCTCTTATATAAGATTGCTTCTCATAAAGGATTAATGAGTAAGTTAAAGGGAAAGATAGAAGCGAGATTACTTAAGACTTCTGTGTTTGAGAAAAGAGCAATAGGAGAAATCCTTAATCTAGCTCAGGGATACGGCGTTGTGGAACTAAATCTAAAAGAAAATTTTCCATATATCGGGCACACGCTTGCAGAGTCGCCTTTAAGGGAAAAGGACATATTGGTATTGGCAATAAATAGGGACGGGATAACTATTCCTGCGCCAAAAGGTCAGAGAAAAATGCAGGCAGGGGATACATTATTTTGTTATGGCAAACTGGCCGGTATGAAAGAATTGATTAGCCGGCAAAAATCAAAAAAGGGGGCAAAAGTTGGATAAATTGGATTTGATAAAAGATTTGTCAATCACTAATAATACAAAGATGGTTATGCTGGTTCTTGACGGACTTGGCGGACTGGGTTTAGAAGCAGGAGGAAAGACGGAGTTGGAAACAGCAGATACTCCCAATCTTGATCTGCTTGCAAAATCAGCTGCTTTGGGAATGACTGATCCTATGATGACCGGGATAACACCCGGAAGCGGACCTGCGCATCTGTCGCTTTTTGGATATGATCCGATCAAATATGCAATAGGCAGAGGAGCTCTTGGAGCTGCAGGAATAGGATTTAATATGCAGGAAAATGACTTAGCGGCTAGAATTAACTTTGCTACTATTGATAATAGTGGATTGATAACAGATCGCAGAGCCGGCCGAATTTCAACAGATGAAAGCTCTAAGTTATGCGAGCTGTTAGCTAAAATAGAAATCAAAAATATTAAGATATTTGTAAAACCGGTAAAAGAGCATCGCGCAGTAGTAATATTCAGAGGAGCCGGTTTATCCGATAGGCTTTCGGATTCCGACCCTCAGAAAACAGGTTTGCAGGCTAAAAAAGTAATTGCGTTAGATGAGTGTGCTGAAACTACTGCTATTTTGATGAATGAGTTTATTCACAAAGCGCAAAATATATTAGTTGATAAACATCCTGCAAATACAATATTATTAAGAGGCTTTGCAAAAAAACCAGGATTGCCGCAGATGAAGGATGTATATAAGTTGAATGCTGCCGCTATTGCAGGTTATCCTATGTATAAAGGACTGGCTCGGTTTGTTGGTATGGAGATACTTCAAACAGGGCAGACAATTAGAGAGGAATTTGAGACATTAAAAACTAATTTTGACAAATTTGACTTCTTCTTTATTCATATAAAGGCAACTGATAGTTCAGGAGAGGATGGTAATTTTGATAAAAAGGTAAATGTTATTGAAGAGGTTGACAAAAATTTGGCGCTTATTACTGATCTTAAGCCTGATGTTTTGGTCATAACAGGCGATCATTCCACACCCGCTTCCCTAAAATCGCACAGCTGGCATCCTGTCCCTTTTCTACTGCATTCAAAGTATTGCAGGCCTGATGACGTGAAACATTTCGGAGAAACAAGTTGTTTAAAAGGGGCTTTAGGCAGATTTCCAGCTCTTGACATAATGCCTTTAATAATGGCTAATTCATTAAGATTAACAAAATACGGAGCATAGAATATGAAGATTTTAATTACGGGAATTACCGGTTTTGTCGGAAGTCATCTTGCTGATTATGCGTTGGCAAAGGAGAATGTTGAAGTGTACGGAACTATAAGATGGCGCAGTAAAACAGAGAACATTGAGCATATAAAGGACAAACTCCATTTGATTCAGTGTAATCTTAATGATGCATCTTCTGTGAATGATTTGATTGTGAATATAAAGCCGGACAAAATATTTCATCTGGCTGCGCAAAGTTTTGTGCCTACTTCATGGAACAGTCCTGCAGAAACTCTGACATCAAATATTATTGGAGAATTGAATATATTTGAAGCTATCAGAAGGGCAAAGATCAATCCATGGATACAGATTGCAGGTTCTTCAGAAGAGTATGGCATGGTTTATCCTGAAGAGACTCCTATTAAAGAGACAAATCCATTAAGACCGCTGAGCCCTTATGGAGTAAGTAAAGTTGCGCAGGACCTTTTGGCTTACCAGTATTACATGAGTTACAAACTTAATGTTGTAAGAACCAGGGCTTTCAATCATACAGGGCCAAGAAGAGGAGACGTTTTTGTTTGTTCGGAATTCGCAAAACGGATAGCAGGAATAGAAAAAAAGGGGGAACCCCCTGTGATTCTTGTTGGGAATCTTGATGCCCAGCGAGATTTTACAGACGCTCGCGATATAGTAAAAGCCTACTGGTTGGGATTGGATAAATGCAAGCCGGGTGAAGTTTATAATATCTGTACGGGCAAAGCATATAGAATTAGCGAGGTTCTGGATATACTAATTAGTTTATCAAAGGTAAAAATAGAGATAAAAAATGATCCAGCAAAGATGAGACCTTCAGATGTCCCATATCTTGGCGGAGACAGCGCTAAGTTCAGAGATGCAACAGGATGGAAGCCGGAGATTCCTTTTGAGAAGACCATGAAAGACCTCTTGAATTACTGGCGAGAGAAGGTTTGATAATTTACTTGTTAGTATTTCGCCTTACTTTCGTCCTTGACGATTTATCTACTTTCTGATATCCTTTCTTTAAAGGAGGCAAAAATAATGATTACGATGACATCAAAACATCAAGTAACAATTCCAAAAAAGATAATGGATGTGCTTGGCCTAGGAAAAGGATCTATATTCGATGTAGCAATTTCTGAGAATAGAATTGAGCTTATTCCTCTTGAGACAATAGAAAAAGTGTTTACAGAAGAAGAATATGAAAAATTAGATATGCTTTCAGTGAAGGAAAAAGGCAAAGAAAAGCTGGTGACACAAAAACTCGTTGATAATTTAAGGAAAGGAAGCGTGAACTAAATGGCTTTACGCCTTTATTACCGGCCTTCTTTTGAAAGAAGTCTTAATCGTCTTGGTCATGGGCAGAGAAAAATAGTAGGGGGAATACTAGAAGCATTAGACATTTATTATTCCAGTGGTTGCAATTTGCTGGAGGCAAAAAAACTAGCCACAAGATTTTTTTACAAACAACTCAGAAAGCCTTATTATGAGACTGGAATAGAAAGAAATATTCGCGTTCTCATAAGGAGAGAAGGCTCAAAGTGTATTGCTGTATTGGCAGGAAATCATAATCAAATAAAACAGTTTTTGTCTAATATATAAAACCTGTTTTTAATCTTAATTTTCTCGTTTTTTTCTGTGGGACGTCTTTTGCCCCGCCTTTCTACAAAATTTCCTTATAAATTTATCTCCGCAATCCCTGCACTCATGCCATGCGAATCCAATATCTTCCAAGGCTTTGCTTTCTTCTTTCATCAAATATGTATTTCTGCTTCCACATTCTGGGCAAGTCGCTGGTTTTTTTAAAGTCTTTGTCATTTGTAATCTCCTAAACGTCTTGTGGTTTTGTCCAAACATTTCAATCATTAACCTTTCTCCTATTCTAGTATCCTGTACAATAAAAAAAGGGGCGCAAACATCTATTACCGGCCACGGTTAAGTAAATCCGATAAAGACTGCCACCCCTCGCCATCCCGAAGGACAGCGA
>JAGMBN010000093.1 GCA_023129655.1 bacterium
CCTTACATCCCCCTTAATCCCCCTTCAAAGGGGGACTTTTTATTTTTCGACCCCACCGTTTTAATTCCCCCTTTGAAGGGGGTAGGGGGATGTTTTCCTTATATATTTTTCTTATTTGATTAAATATCCTGCGATATTCCTGAGACGCATAATCGGGATATGTCCATTGAAAAGGCTGAAATCCTCCTTTAGAATGGGTTTCTTTTTTAAACATAAGCGTTATTTCCGCATAGATGCCATGATCGAGATATATTCTGTGATAAAAATCCTTTGTGCTTGCAAGAACAAGTTTTGAAAGGCTCAAATATCCTGGATCAATGTTTACATCTCTTTTTCTTTCAGTCTCCCACGATTGGGAAATATTTTTCTCAAGTTCATTTGTATATATCTTTATATCACTGATACTATCAGGCTCTATCAGCCCCTCAAAACTCACAAATTTTCTCAACAGAGCTTTACCCATTTCCCTCTCATAATAGTTGGTCTGATTGAAGTCTAATAACTCTGTCTCAAAATCCATTTTCCCAAACTTATCCACAAGCGTTCTTATTGCAGAATTTATTAAATTCTTATCCTGAGAAAAAATACTTATTACTAATTTTACCGGCTCATGTTCTTGGATTATTCCCATTGCCCTCATAGTATCTCAAAACCAAAGATTAGGCAATATAAAGTGCCCCTTTGAACTTTCGATATTGTCCTCTACATAGATTCCTGCTAAAAATCTGCAGGAATGACAGCAATAGAGATTTTGCAATATATTGCTTTTTTCTTCACGGAAGATATGATATTCTCCTGAATAGAAAGTTAGGAGATTGACATGCTGATTTCATATCAAATTTTTTATAATGCAATACCAAAGATATTAAAAAATGGTCCCATGTCTCACCGCGAAATAGCAAAACAACTTCAGCAACTTTATCCAAAGCATTGTAACGATTCGATTCCGTGTCCTCATAGAAAAGACAATTCTGTTCACCCTGAATGGGATCATATTGCACGTAATGCAGAGCAGGCTCTCAAAAGCAAAGATATTATTATTCGTGACCCTAGTATTAGAAAGTGGGAAATAGCATAAAAAGATATAGGAAAGTGATTCTATGACAGATAAAAGTATGGAAAAAGATATTGAACGTTATAAGCAAGCTGTTCTAAGAAATCCTGATTGGGCGTAGCTTATTATCAACTCGGGCATCATCAAGAAGCGATTGGAGCCTATAAGCAGGCTATTCGTATTAATCCTAATTATGCCAATGCACACTACAACTTGGGCGTAGTTTATGGTAAAAAACTTAAATGCTATCATGAAGCGATTAAGGCATACAATCAAGCTGTTTGCATCAGTCCTGATTTTACTAAAGCGCACTACAATCTGGGCGCAGCTTATTGCGATATTGGACACTGGGACAAAGCGATTGAAGCATATAAACAGGCAATTCGCATTAATCCTAATGATGTAGGTACGCACTATAGGCTAGGCATGGCTTACCTATCAAGTGAAGATAAGAATTCTGCATTAGCCCAATATAAAATTCTCAAAAATCTAGACAAAGACCGAGCTAATGAGTTGTTCAATTTGATTGATTCATCAAAAACTGAAAAATTAAAAAAGAAAAGGTCAATACAGCAACCTACTCAACCGCCGATAATTCAAGAAACAAAAATGAAGAAAGATGATACGCAGCTTAGCGGATTAAGTGTAGATACCTTTGACAAAACAATAACCAAGAAGAACGTGAAAAAAGATAAACAAGAAAGTGAAGTATCTGGTAATAAGATGTTATCATATTTAGGATACTTTGCACTAATGGTTGCGTGCATAGCATGTCCAGTAATAGGAATAGTTATTGGGGTTGTATGGGCAATAACAGTAGTTGTTAAACATTTACGTAAGTAAAAAAGGGGATTAGAAAATGTTTTTTAAACCACTATGGTATAAAATGCTCCCTAGTTCCGTTAAGCCTATCAATGATAATGTAATTGAAAAAATAAAAGATTTCCGTAAAGGATATAAACTTACAAATATAATGATAGTTATGGGGATTACAACGTCTCGGTGGGCGGTTAGAAGAATCCAAAAATTCTGTTTGGAACAAAATAAAGCCCGAATGCCTAATGCTTCAGAATGTGAACTTTGGACATATGTCCTAGCTTCACGGTTTGAAGTTAAACTTAGGTCTCCTGCAAATACAGACCCTTTCGCAAAACCACTGCTCCAAGAAGAGATACGTTCGCGTATGAAAAATATTGATAATATTGTTTCTAACTTTAAATCATTTAATGATGTAGTGGATTACGTTGTCAAAATGGATGAAGAAGAAAATAGATTTTGTGACCCATCAGGAATGCAATCTGAATTAGATGATTTATTAGAAACAGCTTAAAAGGAGATAAATAAAATGTTCAAGGTTTTGACAATTTCAGCTTTATTATTGCTATTTCCAATAAGCGCACGTGCCGAATCAAATTTTGAGGAGACACTGAAGGCACTCATGGGAGAGACCAACCATGGAAGTTCTCATGTAAGTTTATATAGTGTGTCTGAAAAGAATGGCAATATTTTTATCACTGATAAAAAAGGAGAGCTTAAACAATTAACATTTTCAGGCAAAGACTCTCAGCCAAGTTTATCTGTTGATGAAAAGACAGTAGTGTTCGTGAGAAATACTCCTAAAAGAAAGGTTGAAGTAAATATCGGCATAGAAGATGAAGTAGGAGCTAACGAAATTTGGACTATTGATACAGAAGGAAAGAATCCTAAGTTGATTGTAAAAGCAGGCAAAAAATCGCCATTGAGAGATAGAGTTCTTGCCAGATTGAGTATGCCTCAGTTTTCCTCAGATGATGCAAGCATATATTTTATGAGTATGGGGACTGTTACTTCTGATATAATTTATCTTCTGCATTTAGAAACTAATAAATTATACTTTGTAGTTTCCGACAATAGCCTTGAAGTTATCCAAAGAGGCAGATACGAAGGATGCTTAATCGTTAAGCAACATAAGTATTTTCTAGGCGGCGGTTCATATGACTGGTTCTGGCTTTTATCCTATGATGGTAAAGAGAAGGCTCCTCTAGGAAAAACAGATAAGAATTTCAAGAGTATGTTTGTTAAATAATCTCAAAAACCGAGATTGCTTCACTTCGTTCGCAATGACGGAAAAGAACAACAGATAACCGCCAGCTAAAGCAGGCGGTTGCGACGGAGGGGACAACAGACTGCTTTAGCTGGCTGGGAAGCAAGCAAAAGTCGAGAGTGGATTTCAAAATATATTACTTGCATTAGAAATTAGTTATAGATATAATCCAGCATTAATAATAACTGATGAAAGGAGATTTTGATGAAGAGAGTTCTAGCGATGGTAGTTGGAGTAGGGTTGTTGCTGGCGTCTCAGGGATGCGATGCAAAAAAGGAAGAAGCGGTTGCGGTTAAGGACAAGGAAGTAATTAAGGAAAAGGCGGCTGTAGTTAAGAAGGATAATGGACTAAAGACTGCTCGTGAGAAGCTGAGTTATTCTATCGGTTTGCAGCTTGGGACCAGCCTGAAAGAAATAAAAGGGGATATTGACTTCTCTGTTGCGGTTCAGGGCATAGAAGATAGTTTTAATGACAAAAAACTTTTGCTTACCCATGAAGAGATAATGAAGGAATTAACGGCTTTCTCTAAGAAGATGCAGGAGAAGCAAATGAAGATTCGGGAGGAACAAATGAAGAAAATAGAAGCGCTGGGCAAAGAAAACAAAAAGCAGGGAGAGGCATTTCTGGCAGAGAATAAGAAAAAGAAAGACGTTATTACAACGAAAAGCGGCTTGCAGTATATAGTATTGAGCAAGGGCAAAGGCAAGAAGCCTAATGCGACTGATCTGGTTAAGGTTCACTATAAAGGCACACTGATTGATGGCACAGAATTTGATAGTTCGTACAAGAGGGGAGACCCTGTTACCTTTCCAGTGAATCAAGTTATTCCAGGTTGGACTGAAGCGCTGCAACTCATGACTGTAGGAAGTAAGTATAAGCTTTTTATTCCATCAGATATTGCCTACGGCGAACGAGCTGCTGGTCCGCAGATCGGCCCGAATGCAACTCTTATCTTTGAAGTAGAATTATTGTCAATTGAGAAAATACCCGAACCTGCAACGAAAAAATCTGAGAAATAAATGTAGGGGCGAATCTATGTATTCGCCATTTACCCCCGTTATGGATATATTGAAAGCAATAAAGAAAAGACGTAGTGTACGAGGATATCTGAATAAGGGAATTCCGGAACAAGTTCTTGATCGTGTTTTAAAAGCTGCAAGGTTAGCTCCTACTGCTGCAAATAAACAGCCGTTTAAACTTATTCTGGTGACTGATAAGCAAACCAAGTCAAAACTAGTTGAAGCGTCTAAAAGACAGGCATTTATAGCAGAAGCGCCAATAGTAGTAGTTGGCTGTGCGTTCCCAGAGGAGAGCTATCAGAATGTCGGCGGAACTCGTACAAGTGAAGAGATTGACATTAGCATTGTTTTTGACCATCTTATGCTCCAGGCAGCAGAGGAATGTTTGGGCACCTGCTGGATTGGAGCATTTGACGAACAACAAGTAAAGGCAATATTAAATATTCCTCCCAATGTCAAAGTCGTAGGATTAACTCCTTTAGGATATCCCTCAGGAAGAGAGTCCAAGTCCAGTAAACATCTCGAGCGAAAAACACTTGATGAAATTGTTCTGTACGAAAGCTATAAATAGATAACTTGATGTCACGTATAAACATTCTTCAGATAATAAGTTC
>JAGMBN010000094.1 GCA_023129655.1 bacterium
TTTTAATAACGCAAGAATATCATAAATTCTATTTTAAATAAATAAGGAATTATGGCATAATGTTGCCAGAGCCTGAATGATAAAGGGTCTAGCGTGATGAAAACCAAAAATTACATAGCTGTTGATTTAGGCGCAGAAAGCGGACGATTAACACTTGGTAAATTCGACGGAAAGAAAATAGTCCTTGAAGAAAAACATAGATTTTATACAGGAGGCACAAGGCTTAATAACACTCTCTACTGGGATGTGATAAATTTCTTTAATGAGATAAAAAAAGGACTGCAAAAGTGTTCTAAGTCTGAAATCTCTGCAATTGCCTTTGACAGCTGGGGCGTGGATTTTGGACTCATTGATAAAAACAATCATTTATTGGAAAATCCTGTGCATTACAGGGACAGTCGGACTGATGGACTGATGGAAGAATGCTTTAAGAGAGTATCACGGGAAGAAATATTTGCAAGAACAGGCAGCCAATTCATGCAGATAAACACACTTTATCAACTGCTATGGATGAGAATAAATCAGCCATATCTTCTTCAGTCAGCTGATTGTCTTCTGCCGATAGCAGCCCTGTTTAGCTATTTCTTCTCTGGAGAAAAAGCAGCGGAATTTACTCTGGCTACTACCACTCAATGTTATGATCCTTGTGAGAATAAATGGAGCAACGAAATTCTGGAAAGATTAGATATCCCCTGCAAAATAATGCCGCAGATTGTAAATCCCGGGACAGTTATGGGAAAACTTATGCCGTCTATATCTGAGGAATTGGGAATATCTCAAATACCCGTCATTGCTACAGCGTCGCATGATACAGTTGCGGCTGTTGCGGCTGTTCCTGCTCAAGGAAACAACTGGGCATTTTTAAGTTCCGGCACATGGTCTTTAATGGGATGCGAAACAAGCAGTCCATTGATAAATCAGGAAGTTTTAAAAAATAATTTTACTAATGCAGGAGGCGCAAACAATACATTTTGTTTTCTAAAAAATATCATGGGACTCTGGCTGGTTCAGGAATGCAAAAGAAGCTGGGAATCTCATGGTGCAAAACTCCCCTACTCTGCTTTAACGGAAGAGGCAAAGAAGGCAAAGCCTTTTCTCTGTTTCATTGATCCTGAAACAACTTTTTTGAAGCCGGGCAATATGCCTGAAAAAATACAGAACTACTGCCGCAGAACAAATCAGAAAATTCCATCGGATAGAGGAAGCATCTTGCGTTGTATTATGGAAAGCCTGGCATTTAAATATCGTGAGGTTCTTGAAAAACTGGAACAAATGCAACAGCGAAAAATAGATGTACTGCATATTGTTGGGGGAGGAATACAAAACAAGCTTTTATGTCAACTCACTGCGAATGCAACAGGAAAACAAATTATTGCAGGTCCTGTTGAAGCAACAGCAATTGGAAATATTTTAGTGCAGGCAATTGCAACAGGTGAGCTCTCATCCATTAAGCAGGCAAGAGAAATTGTTCAAAACTCGTTTGAGCTTATCAGATATGAACCTGAACAAACAGGTGTCTGGGAAGAAGCTTATGAGAGATACAAAAACCATAAAAACTCATAGTACTACGCACTTGAAATTCTGCAGAACTGCCAGTTTTTTAATCATATCCGCGCAATGTCCGGGAACTGACACCAGATGATGCGTGCCGCCTGCCATGCTGTAACGGGTAAGAAACTTTCCTACTTCCTCTTCGGGTTTTATGAACCAATGCGGAATGTCAAAATTGTCCAGTGGTAGCATATCGTAAATATCAGTTTCATAGCAGATATAATAAAAATCCCCGTCAGCGTCTGTGGTTATATTTACAAGTGTTACATGTCCCGGCTCAAGTGAAAAACGCATCCCGGTGTAAGGACCTATTCCTTTTGCCCAGAAATCTTTATGAACCAGATTTATTTTTCTGTCTTTGCGTGCAAACGCCGGATTGCATTCCTGCATGTGTGACATAAGTATCAGGTTTCTTTTAAAGTCCACTGTAAAAGTTTCCATAAAATTGGCTCCACCGCAAAGCTGCCGCATTTGAGACATTAAAGCTGCAATTGTAGTATTTCCCTCACCTGCATACCCGAGCCCCTCAGACATCATTTTGTTTATCCCGAGGAACGGAACTGCCGGAAAACGCCCATCGCTGACTATATCAGTGAAATTCATTGTAAAAGCGTCAAGACTGTTCTCTTTTATCAATTCTCTAAGAGCCAGTTCAAGCTTTATGGAAACACGAAGAGTTTTCTCCGACAGTTTTTCATCAACGTCAAAAATCCCTCTGTCTTTTTTAAGAATATCACTTACTGACTTCTCACTGACGTTATCCAGAATTTCTATAAATCTTCCCAAGCTTAAATAGACTGTATGCGGTCCCCATTTGGTTCTCATTAAAGTTTCATCCACTCCGAAATCACCCATATCCTGACCCGGAGTTCCCATCAGACCAACTCTGATTTTTTTAGCATACTGAGCTGTTTTTGCAGCGTTAAGCCATTCCAGCAAACGCGTTAACGCATCAGCGTCTTTATAATGCCCCGACTCCATTCCGAAAATCTTATTCCCGCGAAGAAGAACATTTGTAACATCCTGAGTGCCCTGAATTACGTGATTCATCAGCAGATGATCAAAACCAAAGTCTTCTTTTATTTCAAAAAGCTCCTGCGTATTCCACACTACAAGCAGAACATCTGTTTTGAGAAGCGACGGCACTGACATCATGCTGGGGGTATAACACATCGGCACAAGAAGTAGAGCGTCAACGTTATTATTTTCTGCCCGTGATATTTCTTTTTCCAACTGTTCTGTCAGAAAGCACACTTTCCGGGATATGATGTCCGTGGATTCTTCTATTTCGCCAATAAAAAGAGCAAGCTGCTTTTCCTGCCTGGCAATATAATCCGGGTAGGTTCGGTCGTATAATTCATGGGACAAGCCCAATACAGCCACTTTTGGTTTTTCAATTTCTTGCATAACTATTTCTCCTATCAACTACCTGCAAAATGTCCGTCCGCCGTCAACAAACAATGACTGTCCTGTAACATAGGATGACAAATCAGATAATAAAAACAAACAAGCGTACGCAATATCCTCCGGCTGTCCAAGCCTTCTCAGAGGAACAGCGTTGCCAAGTTCTTTCCGCTTATCCACATCAGGATGGCGCTGCTTAAGCAAATCCGTTTCAATAAGAGAAGGATGCACGATATTGCACCTTATGCCGAAAGGGGCAAATTCTTTTGTTACCGCTCTGTTCAGTCCTTCCAATCCGGCCTTTGCCGAAACGTAATCAGCCCGTCCTCCTCCACCTGCAACAATAGCAGCCGAGCCAATAAGAACGATAGAGCCTTTCCCCTGCTTTTTCATTGTCTCCAGAACCGAGCGCACAGATATAAATGCGCCGTTAAGGTTTATGTCCACAACTTTTCGCCATTCGGCAGCATCCAAATCCAGCATTGAAACCGGGCTGGTATACCCGGCGCAATGAACCAGATTGTCAACTTTCCCGAATTTTTCGTTTATTTCATCTATCAGCCCAGCAGTGGCTTTTTCATCCGTGCAGTTGATTTTTCTGTAAAAAGATTTTACTCCCAGTTTTTCCGTTTCTTTAAGCAATTCCTCCGAAGCGTCAACATCAGCCGGAATGTCAAGGCATGTCCAGATCACATTACTTCCGGCTTCTGCCGCTATTTTAACGACAGCAGCGCCGATTCCACGGGCGCCGCCGATAACAAGCGAGGTTTGTCCTTTAAGGTTTATCGTAATCATTTTTATTTCCTCAAAACTTCTCTTATGGATTTCCCAAATTTATCCAGGATTTCGTCGCATTCATTCTTTTTTACAATCAATGGCGGCTTAACCTTAAGAACATTTTTTCTTACACCGCCTAGTCCGAATATAATACCGTTTCTGAACCCGACATTTCTGATCTCAACGGTTTCATGGTCAATAGGCTCTTTACTGACTGGATCTTTGACAAATTCCACGCCAATATGAAGTCCGGCCTGACGCACTTCGCCGATCTCAGGGAATTCTTTCATCATTTTCTTAATATTGCCGCCAAGATACTTTCCCATTTCCCGGCAGTTCTCAAGAACGCCGCTTTCAAGCATTGCCAACTGCTTAGCGGCCGTAACCATTGAAAGAGTCGGATTGGCAAATGTATGAAGTTCCTCTGTATCAGGGGAAAATCCTTCCAGCTTATCCGACATAATTATAGCGGCAAGAGGCAAACCGGCGCCCAGTCCTTTCCCGAGAACGATAATATCCGGCGTTACTCCGAAATAATTTGCCGCAAACATTTCACCGATCCGGCCAAAGGTCTGGATCTCGTCAAAAATAAGAAGTGTTTCAAATTCGTCACAGAGTTTTCTCAGTTCCTGAAGGTAGCGCTTCGGCAGGATTATCTGACCGGCGCTTGCCTGTATGGGCTCAACAATAACTCCAGCAGGTTTTCCGGCAATGCCCCTTTGAAATGTTTCACGCGCCATTGTCAGACACATCTCCGTATATGTTTCAGCATCCACATTAAAAGGGTTTCTGTATGGATAGGGGTTTGGGATTCTGATAAAGCTCCTCGTCAGAGGAAGGAACCTGCTGCCTCCCATATATTTCCCGTTGGATTTGGTTGAGATCCACGAAGCTCCCATTGACCCGAGCGTGGTGCCGTGATAGCTGTCCTGCAGGCAGACAAAATCCCTGGATGGCTGAACGTTTTTAATGCTGATTTTCATTGCCGCTTCAACTGCAGGACC
>JAGMBN010000095.1 GCA_023129655.1 bacterium
AAAGATGTTATAGAACAACGGATATACGGGATTGTGAGTAAATATAAGATTCTTTATAATCCATGGTGAAAAAGTTAGAAAAGTAAAGGATAGGAACAGGCACAAAGGCACATAGGCACAAAGTTTCTTTTGCGCCTTTATATAAATAAAAATGAGGGCTGGCGGAATAAAATATAACGCGCCTGTATATTTAGTTCCAATTGCAAATCCGCAAAATACACCGGCAAGCATTAACCATGTTATCTTATTTTTAGAAGACCAATTAAGAATACAAAAAAGCATTAACAAGCCATAAAGAACTAATCCGAGATCATTAAAGGCGTATGTTGATGTCAAGCACACTGCAGGTATATTATAAAATATTGCGGCTGCTAAAAGACCTGCATTTCTGCCGAAGTATTTTCTTCCAATGACAAAGATTGTTAAAACGCATAAGATACCTATAGAAAAATGTATTAGTTTTGCCAATATCTCATCCTTTATTGCTAAGGCAAGGGTGTATAACATCTCTACTCCGAAAGGAAGGTTTGAATACATATTGTGAGGTATAAAAAATATCCTGCCGGTCTTCACATAGAGTTTTGGAAACGCAAGATGATATGAAAGGGTATCGTAGTTTAAAGGAGGTGCTAATGCTCCTGTAAAGGCGAGAAACATTGTTAGTCCTGTTAATGCGATTAAAAACTTGTCAAATGCAGATATATATGGAAGATTTGGAAATGTTTCAGAAAAGCCTGATTTTAATCTGCTAAGAAAATATCTGATCTCTCTGATTGAAATTATACAGAGCATTAATAACACTGAGTACAGACAAAGTCTATTTAATCCATTGGCAAAACCAATAAGCAGCACTAGAATAGACAGCGTTCCCAGTCCCAGTCCAAAGGATAGAGCCATTTCCTCAAGAAGGGGCTTCGCCCTGAGTTTAGTCCTCAATTTAAAAAGATCTAATATCTTTTTGCCAAGTCCTAAAACTGCTGTAAAAATAAATCCGAGGAGAATGATCTGGGAGAGTATGTAAAAAAATCTCACTTGTATATTTGAATTGCTATATCAGGACAAACCAACCCGCAAAACGTACAGGATGTACATTTTTCCGGACAGGTAACCTCTGCAGGAAAAAAACCTTTTGAATTTTGAACTTTTGATATGCTCAACGCTTTTTTAGGACATGCGGATATACAAAGCCCGCATCCTTTGCACGCCTCTTTGTCTATAATTACTTTGGGCATAACAGAACGCCTTTTACTTATTCCGAATACTTTCGGGATTTACTGAATGTCCACTCCATTTGAGCTTTTTTCTGAGTATTGTAAAAAAATCATTCTCAGGTGACGAAATTAATTTTAAAGTATATGGAGCTTTTTTTATAACCAGTTTATCAGAATGCAGTAAGTCAAACTTAATCTGTCCGTCAATTGTTAAGGCTATTTTGTTGGTTTCAAATATTGGCTCAACAGAAATAACGCTTTTTTCTGAAACAATAATAGGTCTGTTAGTTAACGTATGAGGACATATTGGAGTGATAATTATTGCTTTCAGAGCAGGATGCACAATCGGCCCTCCGGCTGAAAGAGAATAAGCTGTGGAGCCTGTTGGGGTCGCTACAATCAATCCGTCCGCAACATATGTGGTCACATATTGTTTATTTATATAAGTCTCAAGTTTTAGAACTCTTGCAATTGCTTCTGTTGTTATTACCGCATCATTAAGCGCAGAGAAATGGGAAATCTTCCCTTTTCCCTTTCTTAAAACATAACCATTGATCAGCATACGATCTTCAATAGAAAACTTGTTGCTTAAAACCTGTTCCAGAACTTCATATACCCGTGAAGAATTAACCTCTGTGAGAAAACCGAGCCCTCCAAGATTAACTCCAAGAATTGGTATGCTTGATGATGAAACAAGTCTTGCTGCGCTAAGCAATGTTCCATCTCCACCAAGAGCAATCAGGATATCTGCATTGGATAATAATTCTCCGTTTTCTACAACCTGTTTTTTATCTAAAAGCATCTCTGCACAATCATGAGACACAAAAATACTTATCCCTTTTTTGCCCAACCACTCAGATAAATCTCTAGCCAGTTTTAAAGCGGACGGCTTTTTAGGATTACCAATTATACCAATTCTTGTTATGTTCTTAGTCATTATAAACTAAACTTAGTTCTGCCAAGCAGATCATGAAGATGAATAACTCCTTCAGGGACATCTTTTCTATTAAGTATCAACAACGAAGTTATTGAGTATTTTTCCATTTTTTCAAGAGCTTCCACTGCAAGAGAATTCTTATCAATTGTTTTCGGATTTTTACTCATGAATATGGTAACTCCTTTGTTTAAAAAATCTTCAAATTTAACACTGCGTCTAACATCTCCGTCTGTAAGAATACCTTTCAATTTTTTGTTAGCATCTAAAACCAGTGCAAACCCAAATCCTTTTACGGAGATTTCCGCTATTGCTTTTTTCATTGTAACGTCATGTTTAACAATTGGAATTTGTTTTCCTGTTCTCATGACATCCTTTACTTTAAGACTTAATCTTCTTCCTAAACTCCCGGCTGGGTGCAGAAGCGCATAATCCTCTCTTTTGAAATCCCTTTCTTCCAAAAGAGCTATGGCAAGCGCATCCCCCATTGCAAGCGTTGCCGTAGTGCTCGCTGTCGGAGCAAGCCCCAGCGGGCAAGCTTCTTGTTCAACCCCTATATCCAAAACAAGATCGCTGTGTCTCGCAAGAGTTGAATTTGTTCCGCCTGTCATTGAGATTATTCTAGCCTTTTTCTTTTTAAAAAAATGCAGAAGATTATTTATTTCCTCTGTCTCCCCGCTATTTGATATTGCTATAACAATATCACTCTTCGTTATCATTCCCAGATCACCGTGAGAACCTTCTGTAGGATGAAGAAAAAGCGACGGAGTACCTGTGCTGGCGAGTGTAGCAACTATCTTTTTACCTATAATTCCCGACTTACCTATACCTGTTACAACAACCCTTCCTTTACATGACAGTATAAGCTTTACAGCATCCTCAAAATTCTTATTTAATTTTGGAATTAAATTTCTCACTGCTTCCGCTTCTATTCTTAATACTTTTTTCGCAGTTTTCAGAATCATCAAATTATCCCTCTTTAATCTGTTTATCAATAGATATTGCTCTCTTTAGCATATCCGGCAATTCTTTAACTGATATCATATTTGCCCCATCACAAAGAGCTTCATCCGGACTAATATGAACCTCTAAAAAAAGCCCTGCGCAGCCCACAGCAACAGCGGCTCTAACAAGAGGTTCCACAAACTCTCTCTGTCCTCCGGAAGATGTTCCCATACCTCCCGGAAGTTGAACGCTATGTGTTGCGTCAAAGATAACAGGATATCCAAAGTGCGCCATTGTAGAAAGCCCGCGAAAGTCAACAACTAAGTTATTATATCCAAAACTAGTTCCTCTTTCTGTTAGTAATATCTTTTCATTTTTCGTTGATATAATTTTTTCAATAACATTTTTCATGTCCCATGGAGACATAAACTGTCCTTTTTTCACATTTACAGCCTTACCTGTTTCACCCGCGCTTACCAACAAATCAGTTTGCCTGCATAGGAAAGCCGGTATTTGTATAACGTCCAGAATATCCTTTGTTATAGCAATTTCTTCTTTTGAATGAACATCCGAGAGAACAGGAATATTAAATTGCTCCTTTATTTTTGAAAGCACACCCAACGCATTATTTATTCCAATTCCTCTAAAAGAGCTGATAGAGGATCTATTAGCTTTATCATAAGACGCTTTGTATATAAAAGGAATCCCTAAATCATCTGTTATTCTCAACAGCTCTTCTGCAATCTTAAAAGGAATTTTTTCGTCTTCAATAACACATGGCCCTGCAATCAAAACAATAGGCCGAGCATTACTTATTTTTATATTATCTAATACTATCTCTTTCATCCGTAAATGTCCTTTCCGTCATTGCGAGTGTTAGCGAAGCAATCTCGCTTCGTCATTCTCCGATTTAATCGGGGAATCTAGAAAGCTCACCTGCCGCTATGGAGTGCAGTGGAACAGCGGTCAGGTGCAGTGCGTTGTTATATGGTTTTATTTTTCATTATCCAAACATTTATTTTGGGAATCGCGAATAAAATACTACTGAAACTAAAAATACCCACCCATATTAGTGATAAATAGCATATAGGAGTTAATTTAATGTTAGTTTCAAATAAAGGAAAAGTCATAATCCAATATATTGCGTATGTTGCCAATACCCCAGCTAATCCCTGGACAACAAGAATGATTTTCCATTTTTTTGAAGATAGATCTTTTGAAAATAAAATTTCTAATGTCAGTACTATTGGGAAGAAAACAAATACAAAAGCAACTGCTCTCAGCCAATTTCCATCAAAAAGACCTGAAAATTCCTCAGCAATAGTTGAAGAACAGTTGGGTGTAAAACCCAAGAAGTGTGAGTCGTAAAATTTGTATGGGATAAGAAGAAATATAACGCTTACCAAAACTAAGAAAGTTAATACTGCTATTTTTGTTTTCATTCCATTTCCTCCATATAACATTAATTATTAAACACTTGGTGTTATTTTAACGCTACTATATACTTAAAATTACTTAAAACCTCAATAAAAACACTGGATTCCCCGATTAAATCGGAGAATGACAAATGAGATTGCCACGGGACTTTGTCCCTCGCAATGACAGAAGGAACATTTT
>JAGMBN010000096.1 GCA_023129655.1 bacterium
ATCTTTCTCTTTATTGAGCTTATTGTATTATCCGGATTTGACACCGCCTGTCTTTTAGCAATCTGTCCAACCAATCTTTCTCCTGTTTTTGATATTGCCACAACGGACGGAGTAGTTCTGCTTCCTTCCGCATTAGCAATAACAACAGGTTTTCCGCCTTCCATAACCGCCATGCAGGAATTAGTTGTTCCCAGATCAACACCTATTACTTTACCCATTACTATGCCTCCTTTTTTATTTTATTATCCACTTTTGTTTTTAAAACCTTTTTTGAGACTTTTACAAGAGACGGTCTTATGACTTTCCCATGCAGCTTGTAACCTGTTCTGACTTCTTCCACTACCGTATCTTCGGGATGTTTATCAGTTTCTACCTGTATAACAGCCTCGTGTTTGTCAGGATCAAATTGAGCGCCGTGAGATATGATCTCTTCCAGTCCGTTTTGTCTTAGGATATCCTCAAATTGCTTTAAAACCAGTTTAATGCCGTTTTTGATATCTTTGATATTATTTGCCTTATCCGCTGAATCGTCCGCTCTTTTGAAATTATCAATAACAGGTAATATCTCATTGATTAATTTCTCATTTGCAAATTTAGCAAGAGCTCCATATTCTCTCGCAGTCCTCTTCTTAAAATTATCAAACTCTGCATGCAGTCTTAAAAGCTGGTCATGCCTTTCATCGCATAACTTAGACTTTTCTTCCAGCTTCTTTAACTCTTTCACTGTATATTTTGATTTTTTTTCTGTCCCTTTACGCATCTTCTTTTCCTTTGTGCCTTTGTGCCTATTTCCTTATTCAAGCAAAAGTTTTGTCATGATATCACTTAATTTAGCCGCAGTATAATTCAATTTACTTATTACTCTTGAATACGTCATTCTTCTGGGACCTATTATTCCTAATGACCCCATTGGCGATCCAAACAAGGAATACCTTATGGTAAGCAAACTGCAATCCTCTATATCACTATCAGCTGTCTCTCTGCCAATAAGAACTTTTATACCTTTATTGCTGTCAATGGGCATATTAAGAATTCTGGATAAATATCCTGTATTTAATGCTCTGAACATAGCCTGCGCTTTATTAATATCACTAAATTCAGGATACTGCATAAGATACTCATAGCCGTCAATGAAAACCTTTTTTTCTTCCTCAAAAGAAAGAATTACATCCAGTATGACTATCACACAGCTATATACCGTTTCATCAAGATAGGAATATTTCTCTTTAAAAATCTCCCTGAAATCTGAGCGTATATGAGTAAAGTCAAGCCCTTCAAGATTTTCATTTAGAAATGCGCATATTCTTTGCAAATCAGCGCTAGATACTTCATCCCTAAAACAAACCACCTTTTTTTTCATATCTCCCGAACGCATAATAATAATGATCATAATTCTGTGACCCTGAAGGACTATAAGCTCTAAATGTTTGAATGTTCCGCTATCATGAAATCTCGGCAGTTCCGCAAACCCCATATAACTGGTTATAAGAGATAGCAGCTTTGTCGTCTCTTCAATTATTGACTCAATATCATAATTAACACTTGAATACGCATCATCTATAAAATTTTTTTCTTCATTTGTAAGCAGTTCTGTCTTCAGAAGAAAATTAACATAAAAACGATAGCCTTTATCAGTAGGGATTCTGCCTGCAGAAGTGTGAGGCTGCGTCAAGTATCCTTGCTTCTCCAATTTTACCAGAATATTTCTGACAGTAGCTGATGATATGTTTAGTTTATAAGTCTTAACCAGTTTTTGAGAAGCAATAGGCTTTGCAGTATTAATATACGAATAAATTGCTGCCTTTAAGATATCGACTTCCCTGTTACCGCCTACTGTTTTTTTAATCACTTTGCTCCTTTTTTAGCACTCTAAAGCTGAGAGTGCTAAACTTAGGCATAAAATAGCAATTGGAATGATTTTTGTCAAGCTGAAAAATTGGAGGGATTGGAAACTTACACAAACATAAGAATAATTGCAAGAGAGAGCATTGACATCAGGGTAGATGTTACAACAATACTGCTCGCCAGTTTTCCGTCCGCACCAAGTTCTTCTGCCATTATAAAGGATGCGGTTGCTGTTGGACATGCCAGAAACAGTATTGCAATCTGCAGTTCTGTGTGGTTTAGCCCAAGTTGTTTGCCAATAAAAAACATTATTAATGGACCGCAAACAACCTTGATAATGGATGATGTTAAGCTCTTTGCTAATCCATTCTGAACAGCCTTGAAACTAAGAGATGCTCCAATTCCCAGAAGCGCCAGCGGCAGGGCGATCTTGCCAATGGCAATGCATGTTCTATGAACCAATAGAGGCAGCTGCCAGCCGGTAAAGGAATACCCTATCCCTGCGACACAGGATAATACGAGAGGATTTTTCGTCACTTTTAACAGGACTGTTTGCAGATGCCTGCGCTTACTTATCCCACTACGCTTCTGCCCTGCTAGTAATATTATGACTGCAGCAATATTATAAATAGGAATAAGAGGCGCAATAGATAAAATTGCCAGAGACTCCATTTCTCCGCTGTATTGTCCATTCGTGCCGGCAAGGGCGAAAAGTATTACAGGTATACCGACATAAACTAAATTACCTCTGTACGCCCCTTGCACAAAAACACTGCGTGATGAATCCGGCAAATGCAGCAGCCATGCGCATAGGTAACCAAGTATCACACAAACGAACATACCTCCAACAAGTATCAAAAAAACGCGCATGGCTGCTGTTCCATGAGCAGAGGCTGTAGCAGTTTTATAGAAGAGTAAACACGGAAGGGCTATCCAATAAACCAGACGGTTATTTGCCCGAAATATATCAGCTGTCATAAATTTGGTGCTTCGCAAAACAGCGCCCAAAAATATAATAGCAACAACAGGTACAAGTGTATTTATGGTAAGCATCAGGTCTTTTTAGGCAAACTTATAGCAACATTATCAACATCCTCTGCTGCTTCCATAACCGCTTCAGACATGGTTGGATGCGCATGGATCGTTTCTGCAAGTTCCTTGTACGTGCACTCAGCCTTCATTGCCAGTACGCACTCGGCAATTAGTTCTGTTGCATGAGAAGCAATCATTCTTACTCCCAAAATCTCATCAGTATTCTTGTCAGCTATGATCTTAACCAAGCCTTCCGTCTCGCCTATACACATTGCCTTCCCACTTGCCATTAAAGGGAATCGGCCTATCTTTATCTCATGAGTTTCTTTTGCTTTCTGCTCGGTTAAACCTACTCTCGCTGCTTCAGGATCTGTATAAACACATGACGGGATAACCTTATAATCCATTTTTGAATCCATACCCATTATATGCTCCACAGCCACAATTCCCTCCTTTGAAGCAACATGCGCAAGCATAGAGCCTGGCGTAATATCTCCTATCGCATAAATATGCGGAATATTTGTCTGCATATATTCATTTACAAGAATTCTATTTTTATCCAGTTTTATTTGATTCTCTTCTAATCCAATTCCTGAGATATTTGAACTTCTTCCAACAGCAACGAGCACTCTGTCTACTTCAAATGTCTTATCTCCTGACAAATATACGTTTGCTGAAGAGTCTCTTTTTTCTACTTTGTTAACCTTTGTTTGCGTAAAAATTTCAATACCTCTCTTTTTAAAAATGTTCTCAAGCTGACCTGCAATTTCGTTATCTTCTTCAGGCAGTATATGATCCATCATCTCAACCAGTTTTACTTTTATTCCAAAAGAATTGAAAATATCCGTAAATTCACAGCCAATAGCGCCTGCTCCTATTATCAAAATACTTCCCGGCAAATTATCGCAGGAAAGAATCTCTCTGCTTGTCTGGATTATTTCTCCATCCGTTGGAATATCAGCCAGCTTCATAGGCTCAGAACCGGTTGCTATTATTATATTGCTTGCCTCTACTTCAGATTGCTGGGAATCTTCGGTTATTCCTATTACTCCTTGAGAGATAATTTCTGCTTTTCCCTTTATTATTTCAATAGCATTACTCTTGAATAAAAACTTTATACCATTTGTCAGCCTGCCAACGATCTGATCCTTTCTGTTTATGACTTTTCCATAATCCAGAGATACTTCAGAAGCATTTATGCCAAACTTCCCAGCGCTAATGAGATTTCTATACATCTCTGCTGAATGAAGAATAGCCTTTGTGGGAATACATCCTCTGTTAAGACATGTCCCCCCAAGCACTCCATCCTTTTCAACAACACAAACCTTAGCGCCTAACTGCGCCGCTCTTATCGCCGCAACGTAGCCGCCAGGTCCTCCGCCAATTATTCCAATATCATATTTTGCCATTGCTTCTTCTCCTCTCTAACTCATCCCCTAGCCCCTTCTCTTGACAGAGAAGGGGAAACCTTTTTAATCTCTTTTTTGCCTAAAGATCGGATCTCTTTCTTTGCGCTTTCTTTAAATACTATATTATAGAAATCCATCTTGCTTAAGTTTTTTTAGAAAAACATTTAATGGTGTTTCTTTTTCGTTTTTTCTATCCTGAATTGCTTTTAAATCCATAGCATCTTCCGCAATGCTCTCTTTAATAGCATTATTGGCAAGATTGGATATACTGATCGTTAGCATTTCTGTCCTCATTTTTAATGCTTTATAAATGTTCTCGTCCAAATTGTAGTTTAAGTTTGTATTATATCATCTTTACACCATAAGACAATCACATTTCCTCTGGAGTTTCCCCATTTTTTCAA
>JAGMBN010000097.1 GCA_023129655.1 bacterium
TTAAAACAGAAATTGCATCCACTTTTGCCATTTTATAGGCTTCGGCAACTTTCTCTACAGAAAAATCTTCTTTTATGACTCCTGCAGAAGGAGATGCTTTCTTAATTTCAGCAATAAGATTCATTTTCCCATGTTTTGAAATGCCTGATACAAAATCCCTGGGTTTAGCAGAAGTATCGATTTTTCTCTTAAGCGCACCAACAGGTTCTTCTGTTTTCCTGTCATTAACTTCCTGTATTTTATTTTCAACTATTTTATCAAGTATCATATCTTTGCGCCTTTTTTACTCAGGAATTATAATGCAAATCAGATAAAAAATCAAAAAAGAAAACCTGCCCAATTAATTTCTTAAATGAACAGGTTTATCTATTGGATTTATGACTATATTTTTATAGCTTTTTAACGTTTCCAGCTCTGTTACGACCTTTATCATCCTTCTCTATATCAAACTCTACAGCGTCGTTTTCAGCCAAGGACTTAAATCCTGCGCCCTCAATAGCAGAATGATGCACAAAACAGTCATCACTTCCATCGTCCGGGGTGATGAACCCATAACCTTTTGCATCATTAAACCACTTTACTTTGCCTGTCGCCATCTTTCAAACTCCTTTTGTTCATTTGAGGACAGAATATGAGAGACTATCGCCTCAATACCACTTTCCTTGTCCTGCTAACTCTTGTATGATAACAAAAAAAATATAAAAGTCAAATTATTTTTTTATGCGAAATGGAAATGCAAGAAGTTTTATGCAAATTCATGCTGTCCATCTCTCCTAGAAACACCTTGCGAGGTTCATTATGGACAGTTCAGGCAATTGGAACAGGAGGCTGTGTAAGCCATCATGGACAGGAATAAAATTAGGACATTTCTAAATGTGCTTGACAAGCGCTTGATTATTTAACACCTATGAGATATATTGAAAATCACAATGAGAATCTTAAATAAAAAGTGTTAATGGAAAATTTAGGGACCAGACCATATATTGTAGCAGTGCTTGATAAAGCTTTTATAGAAACTGCTCGGTCAGCTCAAAAGCTTGGCGCGGATATTCTGGAGCTTCGCGTTGATATGCTGGACCCCTGTTATCATACTGGAGAAAAAGTAAGCTCTGTTATAAGACAATTAAAGAAAGAAGTTAAATTACCTGTCATTCTTACTATACGTTCCTCAAACGAGGGGGGCATGGCGAGAATAACTGATAGCAGACGTCTTGATATTTTCAGGGAAGCTATTTCAGAAACAGATTTAGTAGATATTGAAATTAGTTCAGATCGCATAAATTCTAAGGTGATAGAACTTGCCAAAACACGGAATAAAAAGGTAATTCTTTCTTATCACAATTTTGAGAAGACACCTGCATTATCCTACCTGAAAAATCAGGCAGAAAAAGCATTGGATATGGGATGTGATATTCTAAAAATTGCAGCAATGGCAAACAATATAGAAGATGTGAGAAGACTACTGAATTTTTGTTCCGTATGGAAGAAAACAAAGATATCTGTTATGTCAATGGGTTATTTAAGCGAAATATCCAGACTAACTGGATTTCTATTTGGTTCTTGTCTTATATATGGATTCATAGATAAACCTGCTGTTTCCGGACAATTAAGCGTAAAGAATCTGGTTAAATATTATCATATTCTTTATCCCTTGTAGAGACGTTGCAATGCAACGTCTCTACCTCACAGATCATTGCGCCTTTTGCAAGCTTGACTTCTACCTTATCGTGAGGTTTTACTTTGCGCGTATCAGTAATTAATGTTCTCTGAGGTAATTTCAGTGTATAGCTGTATCCTCTTGAAAGGGTTGCAAGAGGACTAAGCATATTAAGCTTTCCTGAAAGATTCGCCAGTCTCTCTGTAAGAAGTTCCAATATATGGGAACAGGTTCTGTCTATCCTTTCGGAAAAATCGTCAATCTCCTGCTTGTATAGACTTAGATTATTTGTAAGCGCTGAAATAATCCTTGTTTGAAAATCCCTGATTTTTTGAGTGATCTGCTTCATCTCTCCAACAACAAGTTCAGCTGCAGCAGACGGAGTTGGCGCGCGCAGATCTGCAACAAAGTCACTTATTACAAAATCTATTTCATGACCAACTGCAGAAATAACAGGGATATTTGAGTTATATATTGCTCTTGCAACAATCTCCTCATTAAATGCCCACAGATCCTCCATAGACCCGCCGCCTCTCCCAACAATCAGTACATCCATGTCTCCCGTCTCATTGAACTCATCTATCGCATCAGCTATTTCTTCCCCAGCCCCTTCTCCCTGAACCTTGACAGGGTTAATGAGAATCTCTACCTGATGAAAACGCCTGTTAATAACATTAAGAATGTCTCTGATTGCAGCGCCTGTTGGAGAAGTTACAATCCCAATCCTTCTTGGAAACAAAGGAATTGGCTTTTTATGTTCAGGAGCAAAAAGCCCCTCTTTTTGCAGTTTTCTTTTAAGTTGTTCAAAAGCGAGCTGAAGCTCTCCAATTCCCCGAGGTTGAAGAAGTCCTACAATGAGCTGATAGTCCCCCCTGCACTGATATACGCTTATATTTCCAAGAGCCAGCACCTTTAAGCCATCCTCTATCTTGAATTTTATTCTCTGGTTAGCTCCTCTGAAAAACACAGCCTTAAGCTGGGACTGTTCATCCTTTAACGTAAAATAAATATGGCCGGAAGAAGGCATTCTGCAGTTTGATACTTCTCCTTCCACCCACACACTTGGGAAACTCTCCTCCAGCAAATTCTTTATTCTTGAAGTAAGTTCACTTACAGTAAAAATATGTTTGGACTGAGACTCATAATCGCATGTTAACAATGAATATCTCCTGAATTGTGAAAGACTTCCAAAATTATAACATAAGTGCTAATATTGCGCTATAAAAATAGAGAATCTCTCTTTTAAGCTGGGGAACAATCTGCTCTCAAGCACTTATCATACTCATAATTATGAGGAATATCTGGAATGGCTGCAGGAAGCATGTGAGCGCATACGTGAGCCTGAACATTTTTGCAAAGGCGCAGCGAGATTTGCTGGTCTGTGTGGGTACAGCTATGCGCATGCAGCGCGCGAAACCAAGCGTCTTACAGGAAAAACCCCATTAGAACTGGTCAATGAAGCAAGACTTGCCTGGTCAGTCTCCATGCTGATTTCATCAAATAAAACGATTCTGGAAATATCGCCTAAAGCCCCAGTTAATTTTACCCATCTATATCCAGAAAACCATATTCCCAGTATGTCCTGTTATCAGGTCAATAACAAACCAGAGTCCTGCAGCAACCAGCTGCCCAAGGATCAGTCCCAAGAAGAACGGTTTTGAAGCCTTGTATACCTTATTTCCTCCGTATCTTGTAAGCACCCATTTTATTATCCACGCAAGAAATATGCTGAACCACAGGTGCGTCATCCAGTTTATAGCGCTTATAGGATATGCCACAGGATGAATTGGCCACCATAGAAGCCTGTATCTCATAAACATCAGAAACGCCATAAACCCTCCGCCTATTGCTGTATGCAGCCAGCCCATCCAGTTTACTCCTGTTGGATGTAATATCTTATCTGCCACGTACTGGTATGGGACTCGTGGTCCATTTACAAAGAACCATGAATTCATATTTATCCCACCATGCGTGTAAGCCAGTTTCAATGCTATCCAAAATGTAGAACCAAGACCTATTACCAGCGCCGCCAGTATAAACCAGAAAAGTTTTCTTCTGTTCGCTTTTATTACCTCTATTATCTTCAGACTATGCGCTACTGCTGCCATTACAAACGTTCTAACGTCTGACGCCCATATATATGTGAATGCCAAACTTACTATGCCTCCAGCTCCAAATACTGATGTTCCCAAACCTGATATTGCCAGAGAAGACGGTAATGACGGGGTTATTGCTACTGCTAGTCCACCTTCTGCTACTATTCTTGTTAAACCTAAAAACAATACCAGAGCAAAAAACATGAATACAGGAACTGTTATCATGGGCATACCGCTAAAGTACAGCCATGCTCCCATTACAATTAACCCTATCAATAGTGAGTGTACTGACGCTTTGTAGGAAAGTATCTCATGTGTGTCATCTACATCTTTTCTTCTCCCGAACGCTTTACCAAATACATCCTTAAGATGTTCTCTTGCCATCCATAAACCTGTCATTACCAGGACTATCATCCCTCCTGTCTGCTGATGATACAGCATTGGAGAGCCCTGTACTCCAAAAATGCCTAACTTTTCGTTGAATCCAAATCCTGTAATATTGCAGATTCCCTTTATCACTGTTGATAACAGGTATAAAAACCATAAACTGAACGCCAACTGCATATTGATAAAGTACGCATATCCTATCATTGGAAAGCTTACCCTGAACGGCAGGCTTAAAGTGTTACGAAATATTGGAATATTATTAACAAGATTTATATTAGGTATAAAATGAAAATAATGATGAAACGCATTTATTGAACTGATTATGAACGGGATAGCAAATCCGAGCCACATTATCCTGCTTTTGAAGAACGGACCTATTATTGAACCGTTTTCATCCTTTACCATCTCCAAAGGCCATTGCGCTAACGGATATATCAGTCTCTCCTTTTCTACCCATTGTTTTCTTAATATCACCACTATTGTTATCATTACCATATATAGGGACATAAGGAATATCATCCAGAAACATAT
>JAGMBN010000098.1 GCA_023129655.1 bacterium
GAAAAAATGGGGAAACTCCAGAAAACTTTTAATTGACAAAAGTTAACGTGTATGTTAACTTTTGACTGTCATGGGAAAAACTATTGAATTCTACAAAACGCTTAATGGAAAATGTCCGGTTGAAAAATTTTTAGATTCCCTTGATGGAAAAACAGCACAAAAAGTTGTTTGGGTACTTAAACTTATAGAGGAATTAGATATTGTTCCTAAAACTTACTTCAAGAAACTCTCTGGAACAGAAGCTATTTGGGAGTGCAGAATTCAGTTAGGATCAAATATATATAGAATATTTTGCTTTTTTGCGAAACAAAATAGAATTGTATTAACTCACGGAATTGTGAAGAAGACACAAAAAACACCTAAAAACGAAATTAAAAAAGCCGAGAAATATAGAAAAGAATATTTAAAATTGTAGGAGGTAATATAAAATGGAAAAGGTAAATTTAGATAAGTATATTGAACAAAGGAAGGAAAAGGATAAAGATTTTTCTTTTAATTTTGATGAAGGGTATCAAAATTTCAAAATCGGTGCTATGCTGCGTTTGGCGCGAAAAAAAGCGGGAATTACTCAATTGGAATTAGCAGAAAGATTGAATACAAAAAAATCTGCTATTTCAAGAATTGAAAATCGTACTGAAGATATTAAAATATCCACTCTTGAGAGAGTTGCTACTGCGTTAAACAAACATTTGAGAATTAGTTTATCTTAAAAATCATTGCTCGATATCTAAGTGGGTAGCTACAAGGACTATCCATACATTGTCTATATAACGGAGTCAAATCTTTACTGCCAGCAGATTAGAGAAAAAATAGAGAGGATTAGTATAATCACAATTTCTCACTTACTCAGAACATTTAATATCTTTTTTTTATCAACTTCGTTAAATTCTGTTCCGTAAAACCTTAGAAAAATTTTCTCATTCATTTCTTTTGGCAATATCTTTGGATACTGTTCTATAATGGAACTTCTTACTATCTGCTTAGCAGTATCAAACATGGAAGAGCCCATAAGCAAACGTTCTTCAGGACTGCGTTTCATAATCATATTTTGAAACCGAATCTTAATGGCAGCAGAAGTATCTTTCATGGTTTAACCTTTTTATATATCTTTTTTAGATCTAATTTTGAAATCCAATTTTCTATATATTTTAAATCTAAGTTATTTGCTGTTTCTATTAAATTTTCTACATCTCTTAATTGCATTTCTGAGTAACTGTCTTTTGCCCAGAGTAATTTTGCTAAGATCAGATCCTCTGCCGAAATAAACTGCATCGCACTATTCTCTATTAAAACTTTCTTTCTTCGAGAGAAAGTAGCGTTTTGGAAATCCGTTTCTTTTCTGATAATGAAATCTATTTTTGTAACATACTGATTATGTATTAAATTAAACATTCCTCCACGCATAATCTCTTCTTCAATCATCTCCCTATCTATGTAAAAATCCTCTTGAAATAGATTGACGAATTTATCAACATCTATTTTTCTTAATTCTATCACAATGTCTATATCCCTTGTCATTCTAGGCACAGCATAGTAATTTGTAGCCATTGAGCCAGAAACCATGTAAGGAATATTTGCTTTATTTAAATGCTGGGTAACTATTTTCAGGACTTCAAGTTCTTCAGTCATATTATTTTTGCTTATTTATTAATTCAACTACACTTAAAAAGAAATTATAAGGGGTTTTATAAATTTTATCTAGTATTCTTTTTGCTTGGTTACCAAGCAGTCAGGATAGGCGGTCACACTGCAACTGTGGGTGTATATCCAGCGAAAGGCTTTCAAATTTCCCTTCCTTATACCTATGATATGCAAGTCCTGCTATCATTGCCGCATTGTCTGTGCAAAGTTTTAATGAAGGAAAAAACAAGTTCATACCCTTTTTTTTACAAATTTCGGAGAGCTGTTTTCGAAATTCTGTATTGGCAGATACTCCACCACCAATTAAAATTGTCTCAACATTTTTTTGTTCTGCTGCGCCAACAATCTTCTTTATCAAAACATCTATTACAGACTGTTGAAATTCAGCGCAAATGTCATTGACATAAATATCATTAACATCTGCCAAATTCTTATAGGAATTACACTCAAGATATCTGGCTACAGCCGTTTTCATTCCACTAAAACTAAAGTTATAAACATCCTTTCCAAGAAACGCCCTCGGAAAGTTTATAGCTTTGGAGCTGCCTTTTTCAGCCATTTTAGATATTATCGGTCCACCTGGATAGCCTAAATTCAGCATTTTTGCAACCTTATCCAGAGCCTCGCCTGCTGCATCATCATAGGTTTGCCCAAGCAATACATAATTATTACAATCTTTCATATAAAATACTGCCGTATGTCCGCCTGATATTATTAAACCAACAGTGGGACAGATAATACTGCTGTGTTCCATAAAATTAGCGTATAAGTGCGCATGTATGTGATTAACTGCTATAAGAGGGATACGTAATGAAAAGCTCAGAGCTTTGGCTGTCTCTGTGCCGACAAGAAGCGCATTTGCCAATCCGGGACTGTTCGTAACTGCTACTGCATTAAGCTCGGATAACTTACAATCTGCTTTTTCCAAAGCTTCCCAAATCACATGACTGATCAGTTCAACATGCGCGCGTGAAGCAAGCTCTGGAACCACTCCCCCAAACTTTTTGTGAATATCAATCTGCGTGCTGACCACATTAGATCTAATATGCTTTCCATTTTCTATAACGCTTGCCGCAGTTTCGTCACAAGAGGTTTCTATTCCTAAAATTAGCAATCTGGTATCTCCCAGACAGCTAAAGCAGTCTGTTGTTCTCTCTACCACAACCGCCTGCTTTAGCTGGCGGCAACAAACTTCCTACAGCTTCAAACTTTGTCTTATTATCCTGGCAGCTTTTATTATTCTAATTGCGGATTGAAGCTGCTTGTCTCCTGTTAGAATGGAGTGTTTTGCTTTGTCTTTATTTTCAATGGCTTTGAGCCTTGCCTCAAATAATTTAACCTTCTCCTCTTTTGTCATCTCCAGAGTAACATCAGGTATAAGTCCAACTTCATCAATACAACGACCTTTGGGAGTATAATACTTAGCTGTTGTTAATCTTATGCCGGATCCGTCAGATAGAGGAATGACTGTTTGAACAGATCCTTTCCCAAATGATTTAGTTCCCAATATGATGCCTCTGCGCCAGTCCTGCATTGCGCTGGCAAAAATTTCGGAAGCGCTGGCGCTCCCTTCATTTATAAGAACAACTAACGGCATATCCATAGGATAAAGAGCTGAAGTTTGTGAGACGAATGTTATATTCTGTCCTTTCTTTCTCCCTTTTGTAGAAACAATAAGTTTCCCTTTTGGCAGGAACAAATCTGTTACTTTGACACAAGCTCCCAATAAACCACCTGGATTACCTCTTACATCAACAATCAATCCATCTATTTTCTTCCCCAAAAGAGAACTAATTTCTTCTTTAAGCTCATGGACAACTTTCTGATTGAAATGTACTATTCGCACATACCCTATATTATCATCTAATACTCCGGCATTTTTTATATTCTTTATCTTTATTACTTCACGTACAATGTCAAAGCGCAGAAGCTCCTTTTCTCCTTCCCTTGCAATTCCGATAGAGACCCTTGTTCCTTTTGGTCCCCTTAATTTTTTTACAGCTTCCATAAGCGTTAGTTTTCTCGTGGATTTTCCATTTATTTCTGCAATTATATCTCCAGCTTTAATCCCTGCCCGATCACCTGGAGTATCTTCAATTGGAGAAATTATAATCAGTAATCCATTTCTGATACCAATGACAATTCCTATTCCCCCAAACTCTCCTTTCGTGTCTACCTGCATTTCTTTGTAAGTGTCAGGAGGCATAAACTGACTATATGAATCCAATCCTGATAACATACCACTGATAGCACCGTAGATAAGCTCTTGAGGCGTGGCTTCTCTAACATAAGAAGACTGTATAACACTAACCACATCACTAAATAATTTAAGCTCCCTGTAAATACCTGTATCAGCTATAACACCATCTGAGACATTTTCGCTTGAAGCCTCAATAGAGAGACAACAAGTAATAGTAGTAATAACTATAGCTATTACCAGTATTTTCTTCACAATTGATATATTGATCTGATACATAAGACAACTCCTATGTATAATTATTTATCTTATTTTCTTCTTATGTCTATTTTTGCGCAATCTTTTCTTGCGCTTATGCGTTGCTATTTTCTGTCTCTTTTTTTTCTTCCCACACGGCATAAAGTTCTCCTTTTTGAAAATCTGCAAATAGGCTATACTAATAGCATAAGAATAAGCAGTGTGTCAACAAAAATGGAGCTAAATTTCCAGACAAAAGCCATGTTAAACAGCGAGCAAAAACAAATTCTGCTAAAAGTCGCCAGAGAAACTATAGAAATCTATATCAAAACAGGCAAAACACCAGCATTCAAAATTGATGATAGACTATTAAATGAAGAATATGGCGCCTTTGTAACTCTGCATAAAAAAGGTCAATTACGCGGCTGCATAGGGAATATTATTGGCACAATGCCTCTTTGGAAAACAATCAGGAATATGGCAATTGAATCTGCAACAGGTGATCCGAGATTTCCTGCTGTTACAGAGGATGAATTAGAGCAAATAGATATAGAAATCTCTGTTCT
>JAGMBN010000099.1 GCA_023129655.1 bacterium
TCCGCCTTCAATATTACGTGAAGGAGCTATAGTAAGTCAAATAAATAACTGCCTCTGCAATTAAGCCAGCAATGCTTGACGTATTTAAAGTTGAGCCCTAGCGTGAGTTTATTATGAAGCGCGATATAATTTCGTCTAACTTATCCATACTCCATGGATGTTACACAACATTCTCGCAAATATCACGGCTATTTGTTCATACCCTTCTTTTTTTGCCTTTGACGCAAAATAGGTATATTTATTTCTTGCCTGCGATTCCCCTGCAAATGCCTCCAACAAATTTTTTCAGACTTTGTTCATCATTTACGTTAAGTACTTGAACGTTCTTGTCAATCCTTGAAATAAGTCCTGACAATACTCTCTTTGGTCCTACTTCAATAAATGTTCTAATTCCTGCTGATATCATGTTCTCAATTGACTCTTCCCATAGCACAGAACCTGTTATCTGTTTGGTTAATGCCTCTTTTATATCAGATGGTTGTGTTATAGACTTTGCGGAAATATTTGCATATATAGGAAGATTTGCAGTTTTAATGTTGTAATTCTGCAGTTCATCATATAGTTTTTTCTTCGCAGATTGCATTAGAGAAGAATGAAATGGACCGCTCACTGCTAGTTTAATTGTTTTTCGCGCTCCTGTGGAAATAGCTTCCTCTATTGCTTTATCAACAGCTTTATGTTCGCCTGATATGACGATCTGTCCGGGACAGTTGTAATTGGCTACTTGTATGATCCCATATTTGGAGGAAATTTTGCAAATGTTTTTTACCTGTTCTGCGTCTAATCCGATAATTGCTGCCATTGTTCCAGGATATTGCCGGGACGCTTCCCGTATGAACAGGCCTCTTTTTTTAACAAGCAGTAATGCGGATTCAAGATCCAATGCGTTTGCAGCTACCAGAGCAGAGTATTCTCCCAAGCTGTGACCTGCAACGGAAGAAACAGATTCTCTTTTAATAAGTTCATCAAGCACAGCCAAACAGGCGATACTCGCTGTAAGTATTGCAGGCTGGCAATACTCTGTGGCGCTTAGCTTTTCTATTGGTCCTTCAAAACACAATTTCGCAATGTCATATTTGAGAATTTTATTTGCGCGTTGAAATATGTCTTTAGCGCATGAATAATTATTGTAGAAATCCTGCGCCATTCCAACATATTGTGAACCCTGTCCGGGAAATACGTACGCAATTTTCTTCATTCTACCACCTTATAACAGCTGACGCCCATGTAAGACCAGCGCCGAAAGCGTCCAGAAGCACTATTTGTCCATCCTTTAATTTTCCCGAAGCATCTGCTTCAGCCATTGCTATTGGTACGGAAGCGCCTGAGACGTTTCCATATCTGGTAACATTTACCCATACTTTTTCCAGAGGAGCGTTAAGTCTTTGCGCTAAAGCGTTTATAATTCTCAAATTTGCCTGATGAGGAATAACAAGGTCTATATCTTCATTTTTTAAATTGCATTCGGAAAGCACCTTGTCTGCAGCGTTTGTCATTGACCTAACAGCAAGTTTAAAAACAGAATTTCCGTTCATTTTTAGAAAATGTAATTTATCATCTACTGTTTTGTGAGTTGTGGGAAATCGCGAGCCTCCGCCGGGCATATTCAATAAATCCCATGCCGAGCCGTCCGCTCCGAGATATGAACCCAGAATAACTTTTCTGTCATCCACAGCGCGTCCAATAACAGCTGCGCCTGCGCCGTCTCCAAATAATACACATGTCGCGCGATCCGTCCAATCCGCAATTCTTGAGAGCGTGTCTGCTGCAACAACTAAAACTTTTTTAAACGTATTGTTCTCAACGAAATTTTTTGCCATTGTTAAAGCGTAAATAAATCCGCAGCACGCTGCATTCACATCAAATGCGCACACGGTTTTAGCTCCTATTTTATCCTGCAGAATGCACGCAGTGGAAGGGAACGGCATATCAGGAGTTATTGTAGCGGCAATAATGCAATCTATTTCTTTGATATTCACTTCGGCATTTTTAAGAGCTTTCTGAGAGGCAAACATGGCTAGATCAGAGGTGGTCTGTTTATCACCAACTATGTGTCTCTCTTTTATACCCGTTCTTGTTGTGATCCACTCATCGGAGGTGTCCATCATTTTTTCAAGATCCGCATTCGTAAGAATTTTTTCCGGCACATAAAAACCTGTTCCCAAAATACCTGCTTTAATATTCTCCATTTTATTAGTTCTTTAACCTCTCTTTTATATGTTCATTAACATGGTTGTTTACGAATTTCTCAGCTACCAGAATGCTGTTTTTGATGGCAAGAGAAGAAGAATTGCCGTGAGCTTTTATACATACGGCATTAATCCCAAGAAAAGGCGCGCCGCCGTATTCCGCATAGTTCAGGCTTTTTTTGAAATTCTTATAAGCTTCTCTACTCAACACAGCTCCGATCTTAGACAAAAGACTGCTTTTTAATTCGTTACGCAGTTTAAGATATATGTTTTCTCCAAGCCCTTCAACAGCCTTAAGAATTACATTTCCAATAAAACCGTCGCAAACAATAACATCCACTTTACCATTAAAAATATCTCTTCCTTCTACATTGCCAACAAAATTGATCGGCGCTTTTTTTAGTTCCTCATATGTTTTTTTTGTTAATTCATTTCCCTTATGTTCCTCTTCTCCAATATTCAAAAGACCTACTTTGGGATTTCCTTTTTTTAAGATATACTTGATGTATTCATTTCCCATTATTGCAAATTGATAAAGGTTCAAAGGGCTGCAGTCAACATTTGCGCCTACATCAAGCAGCAGGGAAACTCCGCTCAGAGCTGGCATCAAAGTAGCGATTGCAGGCCGCTCTATCCCCTCAATTGTTCTTATGTAGATTGCGGAAGCAGCCATATACGCTCCTGTATTACCGGCTGATACCACAGCGTCTGCTTCTTTATTTTTAACAAGGTCTATAGCCTTGATCATAGATGAATCTTTCTTCCGCCTGATGGCTTGAGAAGGAGATTCATGCATTTCTATGATTTCAGACGCATGTTTGATCTGAATATTTGAACCAGTATATTTAAGTTCCGTTAACTCCTTTTTTATTATTTTCTCGTCGCCAACTAGTACAAGGTCAAAGGTCTGTTTTTTAGCGGCATCTAACGCTCCCTGCATAACTACAGAAGGCCCTTTATCAGAGCCCATAACATCTACCGCTATTTTCATGTTATGAAGCCTTCTTAATTTCTATTACTTTTTTACCATTGTAATATCCGCAATGAAGACAAACTCTATGTGGAGATTTGACCTGACTACAATGTGAACATGTAGCCATTGCAGGCAATGATAACTTTTTATGCGTGCGTTTTTTATCCCGTCGTGATTTTGAAAACTTTCTTTTTGGAAGCGCCACTGTTATTCTCCTTTTTTTCTGAGTTTCGGGTCCCGAAAGCATTCGGGCCCCCTACATTTAATCCTTAAACCTATGCAGAGTGAGCTTGTATTGCTGTAATAGCAGATATATTAACAATATCACTTGTGCTGCATCCTCTGGATAAATCATTGGCAGGCTTTCGAAGTCCCTGAAGAATTGGTCCAAACGCTTCTGCCTTTACCAAACGCTGAGTAAGTTTATACGATATATTTCCTGCTTCTAAATTCGGGAATATTAGTACATTCGCTTTCCCTGCAACATTGCTTTGGGATGCCTTTATTTTTGCAACTTCAGGGACAATAGCAGCGTCTGCTTGGAGCTCTCCGTCAATTTGCAGGTCAGGACACATTTTTCTTGCAAGTTCAGTAGCTTTTATTACTTTATCAATGAGACCATGAGATGCGCTTCCCTTTGTTGAGAATGAGAGCATAGCAACCCTTGGCTCTGATTTTATAAACATACGGGCTGTTTTTGCAGATGCTATGGCAATACTGGCAAGTTCTTCAGCCGTTGGATTCGGCACAATACCTGCGTCAGCGTATATAAAAACGCCATGTTCTCCATAAACGCACTCCGGAACAATCATAACAAAACAGCTTGAGACTACTTTTACCCCTTTTGCAGGACCTATTAGCCAGATTGCTGCGCGCAGTACATCTGCAGTAATATTTGATGCTCCTGTTACTGAACCGTCAGCCATGCCCTTTCTTACCATCAAAGCCCCGTATAAGAGAGGCTGTTTAATACTGGCGCAGGCATCTTCTTTACTTATTCCTTTGTGTCTTCTGAGATTATAGAATAGTCCAATGTCCTCATCTGTTACTTTTTCTTCCGGATCAATTATTTTCACGTTGTCTATACTTATGCCAGCATGTTTTGCTAGCTTAGTTATCTTCTCTCTTTTTCCTAATAGAACAGGTTCAGCAATTTTCTCTTTTTCCAATATGGAAGCAGCCTGTATTACTCTTGAATCATAACCTTCAGGCAGGACTATTTTTTTCCTGTCAGACTTTGCTTTATCTTTGATTTTTTCTATTAAATTCATATTCTATCCTAATCTTTCACTATTTTAGTGGAATTGCAGGGAGTCTTTTTAAGGTCTTGTGAGTTTTGTGGTAACTTTTGTTAACCCCATTAGTTTCTCCACTTTATTCATTAATATTATATTATCATAGGATAATCTATTCAAAGTTG